>JAQSDS010000184.1 GCA_029946045.1 Rhodoferax sp. | reverse complement strand
AGCGCAGCATCCTGAAAAACAAATCCGATATTGCGCTGGGTGGCGGGTAGGCGCCAGGCCTGGTCTTGCCAGCGCTGGCCGTTAAAGCTCAGCTCGCCGCGGGTGTCGGCATCGAGCCCAGCGATGGCGCGCAGCAGGGTACTTTTGCCTGAACCCGAGCGGCCAAACAGCACGCTCACACCTTGCGCGGCAAAGGAAAAAGCGCCGCTTTGCAGCACGAAGTTGCCCTTTTTTAGCGTCAGGTGGCCTTCAATCATGGGCTGCTGTCGGTCAACGTGGTTTGAGTGGGCTCATGACGCGCTGGTTGATGGCGTAGAACAGCAGCAGCGTGACGAAAGAAAAGCCTAGCAAGACGGCCGAAAGCCGATGTGCCGCGCCGTATTCCAGGCCCTGGGTGTAGTCGTAAATGGCGATCGACACCACCCGCGTCTCGCCGGCAATGTTGCCCCCCAGCATGGCGATCACGCCAAATTCGCCCACGGTGTGGGCAAAGGTGATGACCACGGCGGTCAGGATGCCGCTGCGTGACAGCGGCAGTACGACACTGAAAAAACGGTCCAGCGCACTGGCGCGCAGGGTCGTAGCAGCGTCGAGCAGGCGGGAATCGATGGCGCCAAAGGCTTCACGCAAGGGTTGCACGGCAAAGGGCAGCGAGTAAATCACCGAGCCCGCCAGGATGCCCCAGAAACTGAAGGCCAGATGCGGCAAACCCAGGCGCTCCAGCGTGCCGCCCACTGCGCCCTGGGGTCCGAGCACGAGCAACAAATAAAAACCGATCACGGTGGGCGGTAACACCAGTGGCAGCGCCACCAATGCTGCCACGCCGTTGGCCCAGCGGCTGCGGCTGTGGGCCAGCCACCAAGCCAGCGGCGCACCGAGCAGCAGCAGGATGATCGTCGTCAAGCCGGCCAGCTTGGCGGTCAGCCAGATCGCCTGCCATTCACCTGGAGTCATGCCGGCAAAACTCATGGCCTGGCCTCGGGCGCCTGGCCAAAGCCGTTGCGCTGCAGCACCCGGCCGACCTCGGGCGAGCGCATGAATTGGGCAAAGGCCCGCGCGGCCGTGTTGTTTTGACCATAACGTGTGATGACAAAGGCTTGCTCCAGCGGCTGGTGGCTGTCGGCTGGAATCAGCAAGTAGCCACCCTTGGCCTTCAGCGTGTCGTTCAGCGCAAGCGACAAGGCAATGATGCCGACCTCGGCGGCCTGGCTGTCAATGAGTTGCGCGGTGTGCGAAATGTTTTCACCAAACACCAGCTTGCCCTGAAGCCGGGTCCACAGGCCAGCGTGTTCCAGTGCCTCCCTGGCGCGTGCGCCATAGGGCGCATGGTCTGGCGAAGCAATGGCAATTTTGCGAAATTCGGGACGGGTCAGGCTTTGCAGGCTGAGCTGGCTGGCATCGACCTTGGCGCTCCAGAGCACGATGCGCCCAAGCGCGTAGCTGGTGACCGGTGCCACCGCCTGGCCGCTGGCAAGCAGCTTTTTCGGGTAGTTCACATCGGCCGAGAAAAAAATGTCGAAGGGCGCGCCGTTTTCAATTTGCTGCATGAACTTGCCCGATGAGCCCAAGCTCAGCTCAAGTCGGTGTTCCGGATGGACTTTCTGGAACAGGGGGACGAGTTCATTGAAAGCAAAACGCAAGTCAGCGGCCGCCGCCACACGGGCTGTTTCAGCTTGGCAGAGCGAACTTGCCGTGAATGCAAAAAATGCCAGCAGCAGAGGCAACAAGCGGCGTGCTGTCATGCCGGTTTTTGCCCGAGCTTGCGGTACAGCGTGGCACGGCTGATGCCTAGTGCGCGGGCGGCCTGGCCGACGTTGCCACGGGCTTCGTCAACCGCTTTGCGGATCATGGCCGCCTCGACCTCACGCAGCGCCCGCGCCGGTGCCGCGCTGCTGCCGGCCTGCAGTGTGTGGGCTTCATCGCCTTGGCTGATGGCCTGGGCTTGCAGGCGCAGGCCGCTCCACAGGGGCAATTCAAGCGGGTGGGCGGGTCGTTTGGCAGCATCAAACAAAGGCTCGACGGGGACACCAAACACCTCGCTGACATGCACTGGTGCCTGGCTGGGCCCGGCCAAACCGGGCACCATCTGACGTGCCACCGGGTTGGCGCCGGTGATCCAGCCCTCGGGGTCGAGGCACAACATGCCGTCGGCGTCACTGCCCAGTGCGTTGCCAGGCCAGTTCAGCCGCAGCATCAGGGCATGGGGCAGGGCCGTGATGAGTGCGTTTTCGATCTTGCTGGCCGATTGCATGACCAGATGTTTGAGCTCCGGGCGTTCCTGCGCATCGACCCCGGTCACATCGAGCATGCCAACACAGGCGCCATCAGGCCCAAACAGCGGCGCGCCAGCGCAGCTGTAAACCGAGGTCTGGTCAAAAAAATGCTCGCCACGGTGCAGCCAGACCGGTTGCAGTTCGGACAGCGCCATGCCGATGGCGGTGGTGCCCATGCTGCGCTCGGACAGGTCGGTGCCGACCTGGGTGATCAGGTGCGCGCGTGGGTCGGTGTGGTCAATGGCACCACAGGCATCGACCACCACCCCGTCGGCATTGGTCAGGATGGCGAAGTAGCGGGTGTTGACGATGGCGCGCGCCAGGTTATGCAGCATCGGCTGCGCGGCCTGGATCAATAGGTGATTGGCCTCCAGCGTGCGCGTCAGCCGGGGTTTGGGTACGGTGTCAAAGATGACCGATTGGGCGGGGCGCTGGCCCTGTTCCAAACAGCGCCGCCAGGATCGGAGTACTTCGGGTGCAAGCCAGGGCAGCGTCTGAACGGCACCGTCGCGCATGACACAGCTGCGCGCATGAGCGATGGCGTCGAGCCGGTTGGCGGGTGGCGTTGAAGTGGTCATGCAGGTCATCAAATAAAGTAGGCCATGAATTTAGCGCATTATTGCTTTGATAATTTGGTTTGGTGAACCGAATCGACAAATAGGCGCAGCTGTGCGAGAGGGACTTGTGATGTTCAAACTACGGACTCCCCCAGGTATATTTGCCGCGATCAGCTTGCTGATGATCGTGGCCATGGTGGTCAGCACTGGGCTGATTCAGGAGCCGTTTTTTCGGCATTCGATGATCGAGCGCGAAGCGATGACAGTGCGTGACATGGTCAATGCCCTGGCGCTGGAGCGTGGGCTGACGGCGTCGGATCTGAAGAGTTCTGCCAACGAGGCGGTCAGACACCAGATCGACCAAAGTTTCAAGGTGCTGAAACACTTGCCCGGCGCGGCACGGATCAAGGTGTTCAACCGCGATGGCACGATCATCTGGTCGGATGTACCCGAATTGGTGGGCACCAAGCGCACGGCGCATCCGGATCGGGTCGCTCTGGCCTTGAATGGGACGGTGCAAGCGCTTTTCAATCCGACCAGAGATACCGTTCACACAGGTGAAACCGGTCACCCGGTGATTGGGACGATCGAGTGTTATGTGCCGATTTATGCTCAACCCGCCGGGCAGCCGGGCGCGGAGGTGATTGGTGTGCTGTCTTTGTACCGCGATCCCCGGGACTTGAATCGCACCATCCAGAACGGCATGTATCTTCTGTGGGCTGTGGTGGGAGGGGCGGGGGTGTTGCTCTTCCTGGCGCTTTACAAGGCCTTTAGCTTGGTCTATGAGCGCCAGCAATCGGCTGAATCGAAATTCGGCAAACTGACGCTGGAGCACGAGCGCATCGTGCAGATCGAAAAAATGTCGGCGATGGGTGAGCTGGTGGGTGAAATTGCGCATCAGCTCAACAACCCGTTGGTGGGTGTCATCAATTTGACGCAGCTGGCCGAGCGCCAGGTTCACGACCCGCAGCGTGTGGCCGAATTGCTGGCCGAGGTGCGCAAGGCCGGCAGCGAATGCCGCGACATCGTGCAGCGTATCTTGCGCATTAACCAGCCGTCGCGCTCGACGCTGCAGTCGACCGACATGGTCGAGCTGGTTCAGGACACCCTGATTTTTTGCCAGCAAAGTGTTGACCTGAAGCATGTCGTGCGTTTTGATGTGCCGCAGGGAAAATTCTTGCTGACGGTTGATCCGGTACTGATTCGTCAGGCGCTGTTCAACCTGATTCATAACGCCATCCTGGCCGGCCCGGGCCAACCGGTGCAGGTCAGCTTGAACCGACTGCAGCGCGACGGCATTGATGGCATGGCGCTGGACGTGACCGATGAGGGTCCCGGTTTTAGCAGCGAACTGGCACCGCGCCTGTTCAAGCCATTTTTTACCACCCGAGCCAACGGTACCGGGTTGGGGCTTCCCGTGGCTCAGCACATCGCCTTGAAACACGGTGGCGTGGTTCTTGCTCAGAATTTGCCACAGGGCGGGGCCAGATTCAGTATCTGGCTGCCCTTGATGACACAGCCTTAAAGGTGGCCATGAAATCCAAAATACTTCTTGTCGACGATGACCCTTTCACGCGGACGCTGTTCGAAAACCTGTTTCGCAGCGGCTCGATCGAGTTGGTGAGCGCGACTTGCATGGCCGAGGCACGCCGCGCGTTTGACGCGGTCGATTTCAATCTGGCGATCCTGGACCAGCGCCTGCCAGACGGAAATGGACTGGACCTGTTTGCCGAAATGCGCCAACTGCGGCCCCGTCAGATGGCGGTGATGATCACCGGTTATGCCGAGGTGCGCGATGCGATGCGAGCGGTGCGTGAAGGCTTGTTTGACTACCTGACCAAGCCGTTC
>JAQSDS010000183.1 GCA_029946045.1 Rhodoferax sp. | reverse complement strand
CCAGCACGCGGTCGATCTTGCCACTGAGGCGCTTGACACGGTCATCGCGCTCATGGGCGATGGCGGCTGGGTGCACGTTGGACAAGCCACTGCGCGCCAGCCGTGACTTGAAGGCGTCGAGCCGGCCCGCCGAAGTGTCGAACGCATACAAGCGCCCGGTACTGCGCATGGCCGCACCAATGGCCAGGGTCTTGCCGCCGGCACCAGCGCAAAAGTCGACCACCATTTCACCGCGTTTGGCGTCGAGCAACATGGCCAGCAATTGCGAGCCTTCGTCCTGCACTTCGAAGTCGCCGCGCTTGAAGGCTTCCATCTTGTTGAGCGACGGCTTGCCGGCAATGCGCAAACCCCAGGGCGAATAAGGCGTTGGCACCGCCTTGATACCAAGGGCCGCCAGCTCTTTTTGCACGTCAGAACGCTTGGCCTTGAACGCGTTCACGCGCAGATCCAGCCCGGCACCCTTGTTGAAGCTCTCGACCAAGGGCCAGAATTCAGCACCCAACTGGTCCTTGAGTGGCTGCACCAGCCACTCGGGCAGGTTGTGGCGGTGGCGCTCCATCAGGTCTTCGGGTTTGATTTTTTCGCACTGGTCAAGCCAGTTAACCTCTTGCTCGGTCAGGGCACTGCGCAAGAAGTCGCCAGGGCCATAAAAGCCCAAAATGGCCAGGCGGCGCTCTTTGGGTCCGCTGCCGGAGGGCGCAAAATGGTCAAACAATTGTTTTTTGCGCAATACGGTGTAGACCGTTTCGGCCAGGGTGGCACGTTCACGCGGCCCGAGGCCACGGTGTTCACGAAAAAATCGCGACACGATGGCGTCGGCCGGGTGGTCAAATTTGAGGGTGAGACGAACCAGTTCAGAACAGGCGTCAAGCAGGGCTTTTGGATGCATAGGGGGCGATTGTCCCACGGGAACTTTACGCAACTTCACCACTCTGAATCAGGACTGGCAAAATGAAGTTGCACAATAGTCAAAGCCAGGCTTTCCCCACAGTCCAAGTTTCTTCATCCACCCGCCATCAAAAGCACAAACCATCTGATGTTTCTGCGCCCCAAACACCCACTGCCCTGCCCCACCCTGGCGCGCCGCCCCACACCGCTGGCTTGCATCATGGCGCTATCGCTGGGCTTGCTACTGGGCGGTTGCGCCAACCTGAACACCACTGAAACGCCGGACGCCAACGCCTTGCACGGGCTCACTGAAGCCGCCTGGTGGCGTGACTTTAACGACCCTTTGCTGGCTGAACTGATCACCCGCGCCATGCGCGCCAACCCCAGCATCCTCAGCGCCCAGGCTGCGCTGCTGCAGGCACGCGCGCTGCGTGATGTCAAACTGGCCGCTACCCGCCCTAACCTCAACCTATCCGGCTCGGTGCAACGCAACACCGCGGACGGCTCCGAGCCCAGCGTCAACTTCAGGGGCGGGCTCGACGCGAGCTGGGAACTTGACATTTTTGGCGCCAACAGCAGCGCATTGGCCAACAGCGAGGCCGACCTGCAAGCGGCCAAAGCCAATTTACGCGACATGCAATTGAGCATGACTGCCGAGGTCGCCCTGGCCTACATTCAGCTGCGCGGTTTGCAGGCGCAACTGGACATCGCCAGGCACAACCTGAGCAGCCAACAGGAAACCCTGCAAATCACCCAATGGCGCGCACAAGCGGGTCTGGTCACCTCGCTCGAAGTCGAGCAGGCTCAAACCGCCGTGTCCCAGACCGCAGCACAACTGCCCTCCTTGCAAAGTAGCCTGGCCAAGGCACAGCACAGCCTGGCCGTTCTCGCTGGTCAGCGCCCGCATGAACTCGACACCCTGCTGACCGCCAGCCAACCCATTCCGCAGGTGGCCACCCAGGTGGCCAATGTGATCCCGGCGGACAGCCTGCGCCAACGCGCTGATGTGCGTGCTGCAGAGGAACGCATCACTGCGGCGCTGGCTGCGGTCGATGCAGCCGAGGCGGCCCGTTTGCCCAGGTTCAAGCTGGGTGGGTCGCTGGGGCTGACCGCGTTAACGCTGGCGGGCCTCAACGGCGGCGCGGCCGTGGCCACGCAAGTCCTGGCCAGCATGTCGGTGCCCTTGCTCGATGGTGGTGCCGCCAAAGCCCAGGTCCGGGCGCAGCAAGCGGTGTTGTCCCAAACACGTGCCAATTACCAAAACACCTTGCTGACGGCACTCAAGGAAGTAGAAGACGCCCTGATTTCCTTGCAGCAGGACCGCGAACGATTGCGCCACCTGCAGCAAGCTGCCAGTGCCGCTGACAACGCCGCCCTGCTGGCTCAAAACCGCTACAGCAGCGGGTTGATTGATTTTCAGACCGTGCTGCAAACCCAGCGCACCCTGTTGGGCGCACAAGACAGCGTGGCCAGCCTGCAAGCCGAACTCAGCAGTGGCCATGTGCGCCTGATCAAGGCCATGGGCGGCGGCTGGAACTGAACAAGAAAGAAAGCACCCCGATGTCCGAAGTTTCGCAAACAGTCCCCCAGGGCAACAGCCCCAAAACCGGCGATGTGCAGGCACTTCTGCAAACGCCCGCACAGCCCGCCTGGTGGCGTCGCCGGGCCTTATGGGCGGCGCTGGCAGCCCTCGTTGTGGCGGGTGGCGGCTACGCCTATTGGCAGCAAAGCCAGCAGCGCAATGCGGCACCCAGCTATGTGACCGAACCCGCCAGCAAGGGGGATTTAACGCTCACGGTCACCGCCAACGGTACGCTGCAACCGACGCGCTCGGTCAACATTGGCAGCGAGCTTTCGGGCACGGTGCTGCGCGTGCTGGTGGATGTCAATGACTTTGTCAAAAAAGGACAGGTGCTGGTTGAGCTGGACCCCGCCAAACTCGACGACCAGGTGCTGCGCTCCCGCGCCGCGCTGGCCAGTGCCCAGGCGCAATTGGCGCAAGCCAATGCCACCGTCAAGGAAAGCAGTGCCAGCCTAGCGCGGCTGGAAGAAGTCGCCAAGCTGTCGGGCGGCAAGGTGCCCTCCAAAACCGAACTCGACAGTGCCCGTGCCATGCATGACCGAGCCGTGGCCGCCGAGGCCAGCGCGCGTGCCAACGTGGACTCAGCCCGTGCCTCATTGGCCACTGACGAGACCAACCGCGCCAAATCATCGATCCGTTCGCCCACCGACGCCGTGGTGCTGACGCGCTCGGTCGATCCAGGCAACGCTGTAGCGGCGTCATTGCAGGCAGTGACACTGTTCACATTGGCCGATGACCTGCGTCAGATGCGCCTGCAAGTCAACGTGGACGAGGCCGACGTGGGCCGCGTCAAGCTCGGTCAACCGGCTACCTTTACGGTCAGCGCCTTTCCCGGCAGACGTTTCCCGGCAAAGATCACCCGCGTGGCCTATGGTTCGACCATCACCGACAACGTGGTCACCTACCAAACCCTGCTTGACGTGCAAAACCAGGACCTCAGCCTGCGCCCTGGCATGACTGCCACCAGCACCATCACGGCGGTGGAGCGCAAAAACGTGCTGCAGGTACCCAACACGGCCTTGCGCTTTTCACCCCAGGCCAATGGAGGTGCAGCCAAGTCCAACGGCAACATCATGAGCAGCGTGATGCCACGCATGCCGCGCGCGACCAAAAAAGCCAGCGGTGGCATCGCCCGACAGGTCTGGGTATTGCGTGATGGCGCGCCCGTGGCGGTCAGCGTCACGCCCGGCATCAGCGACGGCCGCATGACTGAAATCACCGGCGGTGACTTGACCGAGGGCATGGCCGTGATCACTGACCAGCGCAGCGGCCAGGTGCCCGCCAAGCCATGATGAGCCAGCCCCTGATTGAACTCAAAGCCGTCACCAAAACCTACGGCCAGGGCGCCACGGCCCTGCAGGCACTCAAGGGTGTTGATCTGGTGATCGAGGCCGGCGACTTTGTCGCCATCATGGGTCCCAGCGGTTCGGGCAAGTCCACGGCCATGAACACCCTGGGCTGCCTGGACACGCCAACCACGGGCGAATACCTGTTTAACGGCGTACATGTAGAAACCCTCAGCCGTGACCAGCGCGCACTGTTGCGCAGGCGCTACCTCGGTTTTGTGTTTCAGGGCTTCAACCTGCTGGCCCGCACCAGCGCGCAGGAAAACGTCGAGCTCCCTCTGCTGTACCGCGGCGAGCCCAGCAAAATCCGCCACGCCGCTGCCAAAAAAGCACTGGCCTCGGTAGGTTTGGCGGGCTGGGAACACCACACCCCGGCCGAGCTCTCGGGCGGCCAGCAACAGCGTGTGGCGATTGCCCGCGCCATCGTGACCGAGCCCGCCGTGCTGCTGGCCGACGAACCCACCGGCAACCTCGACACCCACCGCAGCCTGGAAATCATGGAACTGCTCTGGCGCCTCAATGTCGACCATGGCATCACCGTGCTGATGGTCACCCATGAGGCGGACATGGCGAATTACGCCAAGCGCATCGTGCATTTTGTCGACGGTGTGGTCGACAGCGACACGCCCAACCCGCACCCGACGGCCTTGCAACAGCGCGCAACTTTGGGAGCCGTTTAACATGTGGCTCAGCACCCTGCTTCTGGCCATGCGCTCGATCCGGCGCAATTTGTTGCGCTCTTTTCTGACCATTCTCGGCATTGTGATTGGTGTCAGCGCCGTCATCACCATGGTCACCGTGGGCAACGGCGCCACCCTGGCCATTCAAAACCAGATTGCCGGGCTGGGCACCAATTTGCTGCAAGTGCGCCC
>JAQSDS010000182.1 GCA_029946045.1 Rhodoferax sp. | reverse complement strand
ACATCACCAATGCGAATGGGCTGGCCGTTAACGGTACGGATTACCACCTGGGAAAATTCGCGAGGCAGGGCCAGGTCAGTGGCGGCGGTCACGTTGAACTCGCGTTGCGTGCTTTCAATGCGCCCGGCCGGCACCTCCAGGTTGGCACGACGCAAGGCGTCTTCGAGGTCTTGCACCGCCAGCTTGTAGGCTGCCAGTTTGCCCGGATCGGCCCAGATCCGCATGGCAAACTTGCGCTCTCCATAAATATTGACTTCAGCCGCTCCCGGCGCAGTTTGCAGTACCGGCTTGACCAGCGTGTTGGCCATTTCGGAGAGTTGCAGCGCGCTGTGGGTGTCGGAGCTCAAAGCCAGGAAAATCACAGGAAACGACTCAGCTTCCACTTTGGCGATGACTGGTTCGTCAATGCCTTGCGGCAGACGCTGGCGCACCCGTGTGACCTTGTCGCGCACGTCGGCGGCAGCCGAGTCGGCGTCGCGGGTCAAGGCAAAGCGCACCGAAATCTGGCTGCGTTCCTGTCGGCTGGTGGAGGTGATCACGTCTACCCCCTCAATGCCCGAGAGCGAGTCTTCAAGCACCTTGGTGACCTGGGCTTCCATGACCTCGCTGGAAGCGCCGGAAAAAGTAGTGGTTACCGACACCACCGGTTCGTCAATCTTGGGATACTCACGCACCGTCAGGGTCGTGAACGACACCGCACCGATCAACACGATCAGCAAGGACAAAACGGTGGCGAAGACCGGGCGACGAATAGATGTTTCAGCCAATTGCATGGTGTGTGTCCCGGCGCATCAGCGACTGGCTTGGGCCGCAGGCGGTGCAGACGCCTTTTTGCCTGCCGGCTTGGTCAACTCAACAATGCGCACTGGCGAGCCATCTTGTTGCAGCCGCTGCTGCCCTGCCAGCACCACCGTCTCGCCCAGGTTCAGCCCCGCCACAATTTCAACCAGACCGCCGCGACGCACGCCCAGCTTGACTTCCTGGCGCTGTGAGACAAATTTACTGTCAGCTGGCATGGCGGTACCGACTGGCGGCGCGACCAGTTTGATGACGAACTGCTTGCCACCTTGCGGCACGATGGCTTCTTCAGGCAGCACCAGGGCCGCTGCGTTGACGGAGAAAACCGTGGTGGCACGGGCCGACATGCCGGTGCGCAGTTGCGCACGTTCAGCCGCCGCCAGCAGCGCCCGCACGCCCACCGAACGGCCGCTGGCATCGAGCAAGGGGTCAACTGCTTCGACGCTTGCCGTGAAATTGCGACCGGGCAAGGCGTCGAGTGTCAGCTCGACGCTTTGGCCTGGTTTAACCTGACTGCCATAACGCTCGGGCAGTCGGTAGTCCACCAGCATCTGCCTCGCGTCTTCCAGAGCCACTAAATCGGTGCCATCTTTCACATAGTCACCCACATTCACCAAGCGGATGCCGACGTTGCCGTCAAAGGGTGCACGCACCGCCATGCGTGCCAACCGGGCCTCGGCCAGGGCCAGCTGCGCCTGTGCCACTTTGAGATTGGCTGCGCTGGTATCGAGGGCTTGTTGCGCCAGGAATTTCTCAGTCACCAGCTCCTGGGTGCGTTTGTAATTGGCTTGAGCAATGGCCAGCTGCGCCTGCATTTGCTGCAGTTCGGCCTGCTGCAACTGGTCGTCAAACTGAACCAAGATCTGGCCCTTGCGCACCGGGCTGCCGTCCCTGAAGTTGAGGGCCGTGATGCGACCCACCAATTCGGGTCGCAGCATGACACTGTTGCGGGCGCGTAAGCTGCCCACCGCCTGGGCATCGTCGCGCAGCCCCTGCACCTCGACCTTGGCGACTTCCACACCAGCCACCCGGGGTGCGCCTGGCACACCAGCTGCGGACTTGGCGCTGCTTTTATCAACGCCGGTGATGGCAGTCGGTGCCAGCGGGCGCGACTGCAGCCACCAGGTTGCACCGCCAGCCAAGGCGATACCGACCACAGCGACTGCCATAAAAGAAACTTTAGAAGCCATATTTATTTAGTTTTCCAGTCAAAGCCATTGCAAGCTGCACCGGGCGACTGTAGCTGCACAACGCATGCCCTGCAGAACAAGGCTTGTCTCTTGTTCAAATTCATACCGCGCGAACCGGCTTCGGCTTAGCGTCGGCTCAACGCCATGTCAACACCCCGATTGGCCAATTCATCGGCGCGCTCGTTGCCGGGATCGCCATTGTGGCCACGCACCCAGCGCCATGCAATTTGATGGGTACCGCTGTTGACCAGGGCATCCAGGCGCTGCCACAAATCCACATTTTTGACCGGTGCCTTGGCGGCAGTTTTCCAGCCGCGCGCTTTCCAGCCTGGCAACCACTCGGTCATGCCCTTGAGCACATACTGGCTGTCCACATGCAGCGTGACTTTGCAAGGGCGCTTCAAGGCCGACAGCGCCTCAATCACCGCCATCATTTCCATGCGGTTGTTGGTGGTGTCCATTTCGCCGCCAAACAATTCCTTTTGGGCATCGGCAGAGGTGAGCAGCGCACCCCAGCCACCCGGACCGGGGTTGCCTTTGCAGGCGCCATCGGTATAAATTTCAATCGAATTCAAATGTGTGTCCTCATGTTGACTTGAAACTTTGCGGGTCAGACCACTCGCGAAGCGATGTGCTCTGACCCCAACAGATTTAATGCTTTGCGGGTCAGACCACTCGCGAAGCGATGTGCTCTGACCCCAACTAATTAAGTAACGCCTGACCTGCTGGAACCGGCGCTGTTGGCAACCGACACCGGTGCATTGGCCAACATCCGGGCGGGCTTCCTGGCCGGATTGAGCAACGTCATGCCACGCACACGCTTGACGCCCACCAGGAAATAAACGGCACCGAAAAATGGCCACCAGCGCGCGCCGGCCTGGTCCATCCAGGCAAAACGCTGCAACCAGGGCGCACTGGCAAAGGCTGGCCGATAGCAGCCAAAATGCCCGGACTCAATCTCGAAATTCAACAGGCGCAGCCAGTCACGGCAGCGCAGGTAGCCAATGAATTCACCGGCCTGAGGCAAAAACAGACGGTTCACGCCGAGGCGCCGATACAAATGGGCCCGTTGTTGGCGAAAGCCCCACAAACTCATGGGGTTAAAGCCGCAAATCACCACCCGACCCTCAGGCACCAGCACCCGCGCCACTTCACTCAAGGCGGTGTGCGGGTCGGCGGTGAGTTCCAGGGCATGCGGCAGCACCACCAGGTCAAGGCTGTTGGCAGCAAAGGGCAGCGCGGCAAAGTCGGTGACAAAAGCGGCCTTTTCATGGGGTGTTTCGGTGGCCAGCCAGCGGTGCGGCATACGGTTGGTGGCCAGGGCGTCGAGCTCGGGCAAGCCCAGTTGCAAGGCATGGAAACCGAACACATCGGCCACCGCAGCAGCCATGTGTGCACGCTCCCATGCCAGCAGGTAAGTCCCTGGTGGCGTCGTGATCCATTCGTGCAAACCTATAATTTGTTCAGCCATGAAGTTAATTCCAATACCTGCTTTCAACGACAACTACATCTGGATGTTGCACGACGGACATCGAGCGCTGGTGGTCGACCCCGGAGATGCACAACCCGTGCTGGCTGCCCTGACACAGCATGAACTGACGCTTGATTCGATTTTAGTCACGCATCACCACGGTGACCACACTGGCGGAGTCGATGTCCTGCGCCAAAGAACTGGCGCGCAAGTGTATGGTCCAGCCACAGAGGACATGCCTGAGCCGCTGCGCCGCCTGGTTAACGGCGACGTCATCACCCTACTCGGATTGCGCCTGGAGGTGCTGCTGGTGCCGGGTCATACCACCGGACACATTGCCTATTGGGGCCAGGTGCCGGGCGCAGACCCGGTGCTGTTTTGTGGCGACACCTTGTTCAGCGCCGGTTGCGGGCGTTTGTTTGAAGGCACGCCAGCGCAAATGCTGGCGTCCCTGACGCGGCTGGCCGCCTTGCCAGATGCCACCCGCGTCTGTTGCGCCCATGAATATACTTTGGGCAGTTTGCGCTTTGCGCTGGCTGTTGAACCTGACAATGCTGACCTGCTGGCTTACCAAAAGCACGCCCAGGCGCTGCGCCAGCAGCTCTTGCCCACCCTGCCCTCATCGATCGGTCTTGAAAAGGCCGTGAACCCGTTTTTACGCACCCATTTGCCAAGCTTAGTCCATGCGGTGCAGCAGATCGACCCCAACGCACACGACCCGGTCGCTGTGTTTGCCGCTCTGCGAACCTGGAAAGACAAATTTTGAAAAAGTTTTGTTACGCACTCGCTTGGTTGCCAGTCCTTTGGTTGGCCGGTTGTGCGACACCCCTGCCAGCCGACAACACCGTGCTCGCCGCGGGCATGTCAGCCGGCAGCACGACCGCCAGCGTGCCCTTGGCCACAGAAAGCAACGCAGGGGTCTACCCAGGCGGTGGCCTCAAACCCCTGTCGACCGAGCCATCGCTGCGTTCGCGCAGCGTTCAGCCGCTGCTGCCACCGTCCGACTTGTGGGAGCGGGTGCGCCAGGGCTTCGCCATGCCCGACCTCGACACCGACCTGGTACGCGAACGCGAGCTCTGGTACAGCAGCAGACCCGACTACGTCGCGCGCATGACCGAGCGCGGCAGCAAATACCTGTTTTATATCGTGGAGGAACTGGAGCGGCGCGACATGCCCAGCGAACTGGCGCTGCTGCCCTTCATTGAAAGCGCGTTCAACCCGCAAGCGGTGTCC
>JAQSDS010000181.1 GCA_029946045.1 Rhodoferax sp. | reverse complement strand
CCATCGCCAACCCCAGGCCAGCCTGCAGCAAGCCAGCCGCAGCATACGATGGCGCCGCTTCTGCGGGCGCAGCCGCTGGCACGGTGGGCAGCACCGCAGCCGCCTTGAAAGAAAGGCTGGTCAAGCCGGCAGCCAACAGCAAAAGGGTGCGCATGAAGCTCAACGATTCAACTTCTGGATGCGCTCGGACGGCGTAATGATGTCGGTCAGGCGAATGCCGAACTTGTCATGGACCACCACCACTTCACCTTGCGCTATCAGATAGCCGTTAATCAGCACGTCCATGGGTTCACCGGCAAGTCCGTCGAGTTCAACAATCGAACCCTGCGACAGCTGCAGCAGATTTTTGATGGTGATGCGCGTGCGTCCGAGTTCTGCCGTTAATTGAACCGGCACATCGAGCACCCGGTCGATGTCGCCCGGTGTGACGTTCAGACTGGCAGGACTTGGCAAAGGCTGAAACACGCGATCACTGGCCGGGCTGGCTGCGGGCGGCGGCGCTGGCGCAAAAGGTGCGGCTTGCGCCTGCTCGGCCAAGGCACTGCCCCAGATGTCATCGTCCACCAGCGTGGATTCATTGATGGATTCTTCAGTCATGCGTTGTCCCCCTTGATCAAATCAGTGTCGTGACGGACCATTTTTTGCACTTTCAGGGCGTAATGGTTGTTGGAGGTACCGTAGCCGCATTCCATGACTGGAATACCGTTGACGGTGGCAATAATCGATTCCGGAATCTCAATCGGCAAGACATCGCCGACCTGGAGCTTGAGCAAGGCGCCAATGCTCGATTGCACGGTCTGAAAATGTGCCAGCAGTTCCACGTCGGCACTCTGCACCTGTTTCACCATTTGCTTGATCCAGCGTTTGTCAACCGCCACTTCATCCTGTAGAGGGTTGGACAACAGGTCGCGAATCGGCTCGATCATCGAATACGGAATACAAACGCTCAGGGTGCCGCCAATCGGGCCAAATTCAATCTGGAAGGTGGTGTTGATGACCACCTCGTTGGGTGCCACGATGTTGGCCAGCTTGGCATGCATTTCGGAACGTACGTACTCGAAGTCGAGCGGATAAACCGGTTTCCAGGCCGCGCCATAGCTTTCAAGCGCGACATTGAGCAGGCGCTTGATGATGCGCTGCTCGGTGGGCGTGAAGTCGCGGCCTTCGATACGGAAATGGTAACGGCCATCGCTGCCAAACAAATTGTCAACCACCAGGAAAACAAGTTTCGGATCAAACACAAAGAGCGCCGTGCCATGCAGCGGCTTCATCTGCAACAGGTTGATATTGGCCGGCACCGGCAGGTGCCTGACGAAATCACCGTACTTCTGAATCTGGATGCCACCAACCGATATGTCGGCGTGACGGCGCATGAAAGTCAGCATGGTGGAACGCAAGTTCCTGGCAAAACGCTCATTGATGACTTCCAGCGTATGCATGCGCCCGCGCACAATGCGCTCGTCGGTGCCCAGGTTGTAGGTCGGTGGACCCTGGTCGGTCGGGGCCGGTGCATCAAATACGCCGGCGTCGCCCCCAACTCCCCGCAGCAGTGCATCTACTTCATCTTGCGAAAGCTGTTGGTCATAGGCCATGGCTGTATTTCCTGAAGTGGCTCACTGAAGCATGAAAACCGGGAACATCACGCTAAGGATTTTGAGCGCCGGCTGATTGGGGCCGAAAGGACGGTTCAAGTCATCCAGTGCCTCAGCCGCGAGCTTGGCTTTGTCAGTGGCGGTGATTAAAAATTCGGATTGCCGGTTGGACAGCACCAGTTGCATCCTGCTGGTGACCTCGGGTAGGTACTGGGTCACCAAGGCTTGGCTCTTGGCGTCGTTGACCCTGAGCGTCACACCCACATGCAAGAAACGGTGCCTGTCATTGGCCTGCAGGTTGACGGTCATGGGGCTCAGGGCAATATAGACCGGGTCGGGGGCGGGTTTGGACACTGCGCTTGCGGTACGGCTCGCCTTAAAGTAATCACTCAGGAAATAACCTGTAGCGGCCGCCGCACAGCTAATCAACAGAAGTACCAACAAAAAAATAATGAGCTTACGCCGCTTAGGCTTTGTTACCTTGGCGGGTGCAGAAGTGCTGGGGCTGACGGTGCTGGTGGCCATGGTGTCGATACTGATTTGATGGTCTCATTTTGAAACAAGCCAGCCGCCGGCATCGGTCAATCAAAAGGGGGAAACCGCTTCATATTGCGCGTTCGCCCGGAACGGCTGCGCTTGTGCCAGCCGGGATCATCAGGCGTAGGTGTCTACCGCAAGACCACCACCTGACCAACGCGTCGCGGTGACCGTTTGCGCCATTGGGACAGCCATGTCGGGCAGCTGGCTGCTGGGGTAAGCCCGATGATCGGACGCCCTGCCCTGCCCCTGCGAAGACCCAGCCTGGTTTTGCGCCTGGTTCTCGGCACCGACTGAAGTATTGCCAAGGCTGATGCCGCTGTCGGCCAGGGTGGCTCGCAGTTGCGGTACGGCAGCCTCCACCGCTGCACGCACCGCGGCATGGTTGGACACAAAGGTCAACTGCATCTGGTGGTCGTTCAAATCAAGGGTCACCTTGAGCGGGCCCAATCCTGGTGGATTCAGTTGCAGTTCGGTAATCTGATGCCCTGCCTTGCCCATTTGCACCATGTGCTGACTCAAGGCTTTGTCCCAGCCTTGGCTGCCGACCTCGGGTGCCAAGTAGCTGCTGCGCAAGGCAACCGATGCAGAGCTGCTGGTGCCAGCAGGTTCCGTGCTGGCAGACGCCATGGCGCCCACGATATTGGGCAACACTGGCGTGCTGTTGTCAGCCACCAGCGCCTCAGATGTCGTCAGAAATTGCCTCTCAGCTTGTACCTGGTCCGCCTGCGACAGTGCGGCATCATTCTCGGCCGCGCGACTCAATTGCCCCGACTGCACGTTCAAGCTTGCCTGGGCAAGGCTGCGGTCGCCATGAGTTTGGTCCCCGCGCGTCAGGGCGTTGACAGACCGGTTGTCAGCCGCCGGGTCCTGGTTGAAAGTTGTGTCAGGCTCAGCTTGCAGCTTGGCCGCTAAGTTTTTGCCAGCAGGCACGGCGGGTGTGGCAGCTAATGTGGTGTTTGCATCGCCGGCGACCGACGTCATTTTTGCCAGCACCGCGTTGAGTGCTTCAACCGCAGGCAGATCTTGCGCCAACCGCTTAGCCGGTGTCGGTTCCAACCCGGCCAGGGCATCATTCAGCTTCGTTTGCGCGGCAGTAGGAGACAAGCCGGTCAAGGGCACGTCCGGGCCTGGCACCTGGTGCGCAGCGCTATTAACCGCAGCCAGCGCGCGTTCGGAAGCCGTGGCGGGCAAAAACGGCACGCCGCGTGTCAGGCCAGGCAGCTCATCCTTGAAGCTTGTGGCAGCGCCTGCCATCTGGTGCACCAGCTTGGGTTCGGGCAACACCACGGGCAGGTTGATGCCCAGGAGCAGCGACTCCGGGTCGACTTTGTCATGGTTTGCCTGTTTGTCCTGGTGGCGTGCAGGCGCTGCCACTTTGACTGTCTTTTTTCCGGCAACTTCGGTCTCGGGCAGCAGCGACTTGCTGAGCACCTCGAAAAAGCTCGGTGTGCCATCGGACGCCTGGGCATCGCTGTTGGCCTGCGACTGACCGGCCATTGGCGCACCCGGGGCGACGTCGAGTGCGGGTTGAATCATCATGGACATGGCAAGTCCTCTGGTGTTAGTCAGACGTTGAGGTCGATCGCAAATAGAACTGGCGCGCGGTGTGCTCATCGCTGTCGCGCTGCGTACGTTTGTTTTCCACAGCCGCTTCCTGCTGGTGCGCCCGCTCTGCCAGGGTGTCGAACGAGTTCAGACGACAGCGGGTGTGTTGCCAGTCGCTGCGACCATGAACCAGGCGTGCATCGGCTTGGGTGGTCAGGGCGCGCTGCTGTTCGATAGCGGTGTCCAGGGTGCTGATGAACTGCCTGAAATTGCTCAGGTGAGCGGCTGACACACCATCTTGCAAATGGGTCTCCAATTGGTCCAGGTACTCCTGCCGGTAATTGTGCAGCAGCTCCAGTTTTTCAGCGGCGCTGTTGTGCGCAGATTGCAATTGGCCCAGACGTCGGGTCGCTTCGTCGGCCTTGCTCTGGGCCAGCTCAATCAGAGTGGCAAGTGGCAGTTTTTGACTCATGGTGTTGTCTCCGGGTAGTCGGTAAGGTGCTAGTTGTCGAACAAGGCATGCAGCTGGCTGGCTGCCGCCGGGTAGTCCACGCGTTCCTGCATCGACTGTTGCAGGTAGGCTTCAATTCTTGGGTACAAGGCAATGGACTGGTCCAGCTGAAGGTCGTGACCGGGCGCATAGGCGCCGACGCTGATGAGGTCGTGGTTTCGCTGGTAGCGCGACAGGTTTTGCTTGAAGCGGCTTACCTTTTTAAACTGTGCTGGGTCGATCAGCGCGGTCATGGCACGACTGATGGAGGCCTCGATGTCGATGGCCGGATAGTGGCCCGCCTCGGCCAGGCTGCGCGACAACACCACATGGCCATCCAGAATGGCGCGGGCCGCATCGGCAATCGGGTCCTGCATGTCGTCACCTTCCGACAACACCGTATAAAACGCCGTGATCGAGCCGCCATGGCCGTTGGCGTCGCGCGCGCCATTACCGGCGCGTTCGACAAGTGCGGGCAATTTTGCAAAAACCGACGGTGGATACCCTTTGGTGGCAGGCGGCTCGCCCACGGCCA
>JAQSDS010000180.1 GCA_029946045.1 Rhodoferax sp. | reverse complement strand
ACATCTACCAAGACCCGCACGTGGACAACGCCCGCTTCAAACTGCATTACGGCGACCTGAGCGACAGCAGCAACCTGACCCGCATCATCCAGGAAACCCAGCCCGACGAAATCTACAACCTGGGCGCCCAAAGCCATGTGGCCGTGTCCTTCGAGTCCCCCGAATACACCGCCGACGTAGACGGCATGGGTACCCTGCGCATGCTGGAAGCCATTCGTATCCTGGGGCTGGAGAAGAAAACCCGCTTTTACCAAGCCAGCACCTCCGAGCTGTATGGCCTGGTGCAAGAAACCCCGCAGCGCGAGACCACGCCGTTTTACCCGCGCAGCCCCTACGCCGTGGCCAAGCTGTACGCCTACTGGATCTGCGTGAACTACCGCGAAGCCTATGGTATGTATGCCTGCAACGGCATCTTGTTTAACCACGAAAGCCCGCGCCGGGGCGAAACCTTTGTTACCCGCAAAATCACCCGCGGCATGGCCAACATCAGCCAGGGCCTGGAAGACTGCCTGTACATGGGCAACATAGACGCCCTGCGCGACTGGGGCCACGCCAAAGACTATGTGCGCATGCAATGGATGATGCTGCAGCAAGACCAGCCTGAAGACTTTGTGATTGCCACCGGCAAGCAATACAGCGTGCGCCAATTCATCAACTGGACGGCAGAGGCCCTGGGCATGCAACTGCGCTGGGAAGGCGAGGGCGTTAACGAGGTTGGCTACTGGAACAACAAGCCCATCGTCCGCATCGACCCCCGCTACTTCCGCCCCACCGAAGTCGAAACCCTGCTGGGTGACCCCACCAAAGCCAAACAAAAACTAGGCTGGGTGCCCGAAATCACCGCGCAAGAGATGTGCAAAGAGATGGTCGCCCACGACCTGGCGCAGGCCAAACAGCACGCGCTGCTCAAGGCCAACGGGTACGCGGTGAATGTGAGTGTGGAATAGGTCGAGTCATGCCCCCTGTCTATTTTTGTACCAATTGGCTAAAATAGTCAAAATGGCTATAAAGGATGTTTTATGAGAGTTGTTGCTGCAAGTGAAATGAAAAATCGTCTCGGGGCTTATTTTGAGGCGGCTCAAACCGAGCCCTTGACGGTCGAACGCTCCGGACGGCCTTCGGTCGTTGTGGTGTCCGTCGTCGAGTACGAACGGCTTAAAGGCTTGGAGCAGTCCACTCTGGAGCACGGTTACATCCAGATGGCAGCCGACCAGGCCAGAGAAGCTGAAGCAACACAATGGATCAACGCGCTTGCAGTGGACATGACCCATGAAACGCGGTGAAGTCTGGTGGGTCGAATTCGACCCGGCTGTGGGAAGCGAAATTCGCAAAACCCGCCCAGCGGTAATCATGAGCAACGACGCGGCCAACCGCAATCTGAGCCGCGTCGTGGTCGTGCCAGTGACAAGCAACACCGAACGACTTTACCCGGGTGAGGCGCACATTGAAATTGATGGCAAACGCAGCAAGTCAATGGCGGATCAAATCATGGCGGCTGACAAAACCCGACTCAAAAATCAGCTTGGCAGCGTCTCAGAACAAGACATGATTTCAATCGAGCGGGCCATACTGCTACACCTCGGAATCAAGTAGCCAAGGCCATGAAAATCGCCATCGCGGTTTCCACCTCCCCGTAGGAGCGGCGGAAGCCGCGAATGCCCCATGACCCCCGTAAATAAATGAACATCACCATCATCGGCACCGGCTACGGCGGCAGCTGCTTCCCCAAAGACGTGCAGGCCCTGGCCCGCACCGCCCGCGAACACGGCCAAACCCTGCGCGTGCTCGAAGCCGTAGAAGCCGTCAACCATGACCAAAAACAAGTGCTGGTGAAAAAGGTGTTTGCCCGCTACGGCCGCGACCTGAGCGGCAAAACCTTTGCCCTGTGGGGCCTGGCCTTCAAACCCAACACCAACGACATGCGCGACGCACCCAGCCGCGTGGTGATTGGCGCGCTGCTGCGGGCCGGTGCGCGCATCGTGGCGCATGACCCCGTGGCCGCAGAAGAGGCCCGCCGCGTGCTGGCACTGGACCTGGCCGATGCCCCCGCCTTGCTGGAAAAACTGCAGTTTGCGGCCAAACCCATGGAAGCAGTGCAGGGCGCTGATGCGCTGATCATCGTGACCGAGTGGAAGGCCTACCGCAGCCCGAACTGGACTGCGTTGAAGGCGGCGATGAAAGCGCCGGTGATTTTTGATGGGCGCAACTTGTACGATCCGCAGGCCATGCACAGTAGTGGGGTGGCGTATGTGGCGATTGGTCGGGGAAACCATGACTGACACCATTCTTTGTTTGCTTTTACCTGTTTGCATTAGGGAATAATATTCTCTACAATTCACCATATGGGCACCATTTATAAATCTGGCAAATTTACTATCCGGGTCAATGGGTATGAGCACCCGCCGGTTCACGCCCATGTCACGCACACCGACGGGCGCGCAATGGTGTACCTGAACGGCAGCGTCAAAAACACCGGCGTACCAGATGCGGTGATGGCGCAAGCCCAAAGCTGGATTAATGCGAACCAGCAAACGGTCATTGATGAATGGAACACATGCAACCCCAAAGCCTAAGGAGCAATCGCCATGGCGACACCTGACAAAATGAAAAGTGTGCAAGCAAAGGCACCCAACACACTGCAAATTGAACTGGCCAGCGGCAAGAGCTACAGCGTATCGCTGGCCGAGCCCATGACCCAGCTTGCCGGGTTTGCCGCGCTGCATGACCCAGCCATATTTGCCACCGCGCAGGTGGTTGACCATGGCTGGACAATTGAATGGGCCTGCGGCCTGTCGATGGCCTCTGAGCGTCTGTACCAAATGGGCAAGGAGCAATCTGGCGAAGCCTTTCCCGTGGCTGAATTCAGGGCCTGGATGACGCGCAACGGCATGTCACTTACCACCGTGTCCGATGTACTGGGCTTGTCGCGCCGAGCGGTTAGCCAATACAGCTCGGGCGCACGCCCGATACCTAAAGTGGTTGGTCTGGCATTGCGCGGACTTGACCGAACCAGTCGCGCCAGATGAAGCGTACCCACGCTCCCCGGTCCCCGTCATTGCGAGCCCGGTTCCCGTCATTGCGAGCCCGGTTCCCGTCATTGCGAGCGAAGCGCGGCAATCCAGTGCCCCCCTGCTTCGCCATTGCGCCCCCGGTACCCGTCATTGCGAGCGAAGCGCGGCAATCCAGTGGAAGTCCTGCCCCCTGCATCGTCCCCACCTTCTCCGCCGTCGAAGACTTCACCCGCCCAGACCGCATCGTGCTGGGCGTGACCGACGACGCACAAGGCCAGCAAGCCCTGGCCACCCTGCGCCAGCTCTACGCCCCCTTTAACCGCAACCACGAGCGCACCCGCGTCATGGACGTACGCAGCGCCGAGTTCACCAAATACGCCGCCAACGCCATGCTGGCCACGCGCATCAGCTTCATGAACGAGCTGGCGAATCTGGCAGAAAAGGTGGGCGCCGACATCGAACTGGTGCGCCAGGGCATAGGCTCAGACCCGCGCATTGGCTACAGCTTTTTGTATGCCGGGACCGGCTACGGCGGCAGTTGCTTCCCCAAAGACGTGCAGGCCCTGATTCGCACCGGGCGCGAGCACGGCCAGACCCTGCGCATGTTAGAGGCCGTAGAGGCCGTGAACCATGACCAAAAACAGGTGCTGGTGCACAAAGTGTTTGCAAAATATGGCCAAGACCTTGCCGGCAAAACCTTTGCCATCTGGGGCCTGGCCTTCAAGCCCAACACCAACGACATGCGCGACGCCCCCAGTCGCGTGGTGATTGGCGCGTTGCTGCGCGCGGGGGCCCGCATCGTGGCGCACGACCCGGTGGCCGCAGATGAAGCCCGCCGCGTGCTGGCGCTGGACCTGGCCGATGCGCCCGCTTTGCTGGAGAACCTGCAGTTTGCAGGCAAGCCCATGGAAGCCGTGCAGGGCGTGGATGCCCTCATCATCGTGACGGAGTGGAAGGCGTACAAGAGCCCGAATTGGACTACGCTGAAGGTGGCGATGAAAGCGCCGGTGATCTTTGATGGCCGGAACCTGTTTGATCCAATAGACCTCACGGCGCAGGGCATTGAATACCATGGTGTTGGGCGCCAATCCGAGCCTGCCCCCTTTTTTTCACTCGTCATTGCGAGCGAAGCGCGGCAATCCATCCCTACCTTCACTAAATGAACATCACTATCACCGGATACGGCGGCATTTACTTTCCGTTTACGGGAAAGACTGAGTTTTGATTAATACCAAACGCCTAATCAGCAATGCCACCGTGTCGGTCGTACAAACGATCATTTCCGGGATTATTCTTTTTACACTCTACCGATACCTAATCACCAATTTGGGTGCTGAACAGCTAGGTTTATGGTCCGTCATATTGGCGAGCACCTCAGTGGCGCGGCTTAGTGACATGGGCTTGACGGGTAGTGTGGTCAAGTTCGTGGCGCGTTACCGATCGCTGAATGATGACGCGCAAGCCACCGATGTTGTGCAAACGGCTGCCATCGCCATCGCACTGCTCATGGCGGTGCTGATTCTTGCGGTGTACCCATTGCTCGACAATGTGTTGGCGTTGGCCATACCAGAAAAACTAATGGCACAAGCAATGAGTATCTTGCCTTGGGCGATTTTTTCTTTGTGGTTGGGTAGCGTTGGTGGTGTTTTCCAATCCGGGCTGGATGGTTGCCAGCGAATGGATATACGCAATATTTTGATGATG
>JAQSDS010000179.1 GCA_029946045.1 Rhodoferax sp. | reverse complement strand
AACCAGGAACGGCGTGTTGCGAATAAGTTCGATGTAGACCTGAATCCCCCAGCGCAAGGGCTTGGGTCCAGCGGTCTTGCCCAATGCGCACGCAATGGCCACCAGCAAGCCCAGAACGGTGGCCGTCAACGAGAGTTGCACGGTGATCCAGGTCCCCTTGAGCAACAGGGGCCAGGCGTCAAATACTGCGGAAAACTGGAAGGTGTAATTCACGGTGAATGGCTTGATTGTGAAACCGGTTTCCATTTTAAGAAACCGGTTTCCAAAAAATATAGGGACTTACCCTTGGTAAGCGCAAAAGAGAGACCGACGCGACGGCGATCTAGGTTTTCGGCTGTTGCGACGATGCGCGTGGAATCAGTCGTCCGGCCAACAAGACTTGTCTCGGGGGGGGCACCTGGCCCTGAATGCGTTCCAGCAGACAGCGCATGGCGATGCGACCAATGTCCTCGGTGGGTTGCTCGATCGTGGTCAAGCCCGGGCCAATCAAAGGTGCCCAGTTGGTTTCATCGATGCCCACAAAGCCAATTTCGCGGCCCAAGCTCCAGCCCAGGCGGGCTACGGCGGCGGCAACACGCAAGGTCGTGCGCGCATTGTTGGCCAGCACCGCGGCGGGTCGAGCGCCGCCACGCCGTTTGAGGTCGATCAAGGCTTGATCGAGTCCGCTATCCTGTGGATCCAATTCGATCACCGAAGCGCCGACGTCCATGGTGCTGCTAACGGCATTTTCGCGGAACGCTGCAACGCGTTCCATGCGCGGGCTCACGCCAGCCACTGGCTCGGTGACGTACAGGAGTTCGCGCCAGCCATTGGCCAACAGGTGTGTGATGGCCTGGCGCACGGCGTCGGCGTTGTCCAAAGAAACAAAATCTGCTTGCATGCCCATCAGCTTACGGTCTATCAGCACAGCGGGTTTGCCATGACGTGCAATTTCTCCTGCGACCGAAGGGTCGGCACCCAGCGTATTCAGAATGAATCCTTCGACTTGGTAGGAAGCCAAGGCTTCGATACCTTCGCGTTCGCGTTGCCTGGTGTTGCCCAGGTTGAACAACATCACCAGATAACCAGCTTGTTGTGCGGCGCTTTCTGCGCCGTGCAACACAGCCACAGAAAACGGATTGGTGATATCCGCAACCACCAGGCCAATCAAGCGCGAACGGCCACGCTTGAGTGCTCTTGCCATCGGGCTGGGCATGTAAGACAGCGCCGCGACAGCTTTTTCGACGCGCTCAGCGATTTCAAGCGATAAGCGCGTCGTGCGGTGGTTCAGAAAGCGTGAGACCGTGGCTTTTGAGACGCCCGCCATTTTTGCGACGTCGTCGATCGTGACGCGAACCTCATGCATTTTTGGTGTGGTGGTAGAGATCTTCATGGCATTTTTTGGAAACCAGTTTCATATCAATGGTAGCGTAAGGACGCGGTTGACGCCAAAGCAATTTTCAACGCGTTGCTCAGGATGGGGACATACTCGGTCGTCAGCCTGACGAGGCATCAGGCTGAGATAATCAGGGTGCGGTCGATTTTTTAATCGTCTCTGTCGGACCGTGTTCTCCGATGTTTTTCAAACCACTGCGTAAAGGTCAAAGAGAGAGATGATTTCACAAAAAAACAAGGGACAAGCTGCCCCCGATTTCAAGCCTGCCGATAACCCGGACACCGTGCCCGCCAACCTCGACGCGTTAGATCACCTGCCCGCAGCGACCAGTCGGCCTGTGGGCATGATTGAAACGCCTGAGCAACTCGTCGATGCACTGGCTCTGCAGGCAAAACTGAAACCCATCCCGCTGGGTGAGGCCTTTGTGGCACTGGACCTGCTCAGCGTTGCACAAGTCAACGAAGCACTGCGCCAACAGAAAGAAGACAAGTCGCTGCCGCTGGGGCAAATCCTGATCAACTCCGGCATGTTGTCGCAAGCTGACTTGCAGTCGGCCTTGGTGCGCAAGATGGGTTACCCCCTGGTCGACCTCAAGAAGTTTCCGTTCGACTTTGCGGCAATCCGTCGCATTCCCCAAGACATGGCCATGCGGCTCAAGGCCTTGCCGCTGTTGGAGTTTCCCAAGGCACTGGTGGTGGCGATGCCGGACCCCTTGAATTTCAAGGGCAACCAGGAACTTGAGTTCTTGGTCGGCCTGAAAATCATCCCGGTCATGGCAAATATGGAAGATTTGCTCTTGACCATCGCCAGGCTGCATCGCGACATCAGGATGCGCGGCATGATCACCACGACCGAAAAGTCGCCTGCTGCCAAACCCAGCGCGATCGGCACCGACAAGCGGGATGCGTTTCAACTCGCCAATGAACTGACCAAAGAGTTGGTAGATCAGGCGCAGGACGATCATGCCATTGAGCAGTCCGACAGCACCTTGGTCAACCTGATCAATTCCATGATCAAGGAAGCGTCTTCACATAATGCCTCTGACATCCATATCGAACCTTATCCGGAGCGCCAAAGGGTGCTGATCCGATTTCGTATCGATGGGGTGATGCGCCACTACCTTGAACTGCCCATGAGTTCGAGCAACGCCTTGGTTGCCCGCGTCAAAATCATGTGCGACCTCGACATTTCGGAGCGCCGCAAGCCGCAAGACGGCAAAATCAACTTTGCCAAATACGGCGGCTTTGCGCTTGAATTACGCGTGGCCACGATCCCCACGACCAACGGGCTGGAAGATGTGGTTATGCGGCTTTTGGCGTCGTCCAAGGCCAGGTCCATCGACTCGATTTCTTTGAGCCCCGCCAATGTCAAGGCACTCGACCGCATCATGCATCGGCCACATGGCATGTTCCTCTGTGTCGGCCCAACGGGTTCGGGCAAGACCACCACGCTGCACGCCGCCCTGGGCCACATCAACAACCCGGAACGCAAGATATGGACAGCCGAAGACCCCGTTGAAATCACACAGACCGGTTTGCGTCAGATTCAGGTGAACCCCAAGATCGGCTGGACTTTCGCTGCCGCGCTGCGCTCCTTGCTGCGGGCTGACCCCGATGTGATCATGGTCGGCGAAATCCGCGACCATGAGACCGCCGAGATCGCCATTGAAGCGGCTTTGACCGGTCACCTCGTTTTGTCCACGCTGCACACCAATTCGGCCGCCGAGACCATTGTGCGGCTCGCGGATCTGGGTGTGGACCCGTTTTCTTTTGCCGATGCGCTGCAAGGCATTTTGGCGCAAAGGCTGGTTCGCCGCCTGTGCCCGAAATGCGTGACACGCAAAACCTTACCCGATGACATGCTGGTTGAGTTGATCCAGGACTACCAGACCGCCCTGCCCGAAGCCCACAGGGAACATGATTACCAGACCCTGACCGACCTCTGGACAGCGCGTTACGGACTGAAGGGTCGCTTGCAGCATTACCACGCGCCTGGCTGCGCCCACTGCGCTGAAACAGGCCTCAAAGGGCGGGTGGCCTTGCACGAACTCATGACCACGTCAACGGAAATTCGCCAACTGGTGCAGCACCGGGCCCGCCCCAAAGAGCTGCAAGCCGCCGCTATCACCGAAGGCATGCGCACACTGCGACAGGACGGCATTGAAAAGGTGCTGGCCGGCCTGACCACGCTGGCTGAGGTGCGCGCAACGACCAACGACTAGCCTTGACTGGCCTTGGTGGGGTGCCCTGTACTCGGATAACTTACCTTGATCACCTCAATCTCTTCCACCCGGTCTGGCATGACCAGTTTGAGCACATCGCCCTCCTCGGCTTTCAGCAGCGTGCGTGCAATGGGCGAGATCCAGCTGACCTCACCCTGGGCGCTGTTGGCCTCGTCAATGCCCATGATGGTCACGGTGCGCAACACACCCTGGGCGTCGGCATAGGTGACGGTGGCGCCAAAGAAGACACGGGTAGTGCCAAAGTGCAGTGACGGGTCGGCCACTTCGGCAATTTCCAGCCTTTTGATCAGAAACCGAATGCGGCGGTCAATTTCACGCAAGCGCTTTTTGCCGTAGTGGTAGTCAGCGTTTTCGGAACGGTCGCCATTGCTGGCCGCCCAGTGCACCGCCTCCACCATTTTGGGACGGGTCACGTCAATCAGGTCCTTGAGCTCGTGGCGCAGGGTGGCAAAGCCCTGGGGCGTGATGTAGTTTTTGCCCCCGGCGGGCAGAGGTGGCAGACGAATCTCGTCGTCATCGTCGTCGTTGTCGGTTTCTTTGGTAAAGGCTTTGCTCATGCACTTTATTGTGACTGCACCCGCAAAAATGATGCAAACCGGGGCAAGCCTCTGGGCGTGCGGTCACGGTAGCGGTAGGTCACGATGGCACCCACCGGCGGCGGCTCCGCGCGCTGGGCGTCGCTGAACCCGGTGCCCAGGGCAAACTGCTGGCCATCGGGCAAGGCCAGCAACAAGGCCCCCATGCGCCCGGCGTGGCGTCCCTTGCCCGGCAAATGCGCCAGCACGCGGGCCTCATCATCGGGCATGGGTTTGAGCTTGAGCAGCGCATCACTGCGCCCGGGCACCCACAGGGCGTTGGCGCGGTGCAGCACCAAGCCTTCGCCGCCCACGTTCACGGTATGTTTCAACAAGACCTGCAGACTGGCAGGGCTGGGCAAGCGCCTTTGTGCCACCCCCTGCAACCAAGGTTGGTCCGCCTCTGCCAGCAGCGCGGTGATGCGTCCGGTGCGTTCTGCAAACGAACCCGGCGCACCGGGCAAGTCAAAAATCATGTAGTGCAACTGGCGCCATTCGGCCTCGACCGGCAGCTTTTTACGCACAGTTCCAGAGAG
>JAQSDS010000178.1 GCA_029946045.1 Rhodoferax sp. | reverse complement strand
GTGGACATGACCCACAGACCAGAGTAGCTGCCATAGGCATCAAAGACCACCCCACCCGCCATGGCTCCAAGCGCCGCTCCAAGCGAATGTCCTGCCCCGAGCAGTCCCATGGAAAGCCCCATGACCCGCACACCTAAGTGGGAGGCAACCATGCTCCCGACGACCGGCGCTGTCGCGTAATCAAAAAGCCCGAAGACCCCAGCAAAAAGATAGAGCAATGACAGGTCGGCCCCGACTTGCATCAACAGCAGAAAACTCAGTGAGCGAACTGCATAAATAACTGCCAGCAGGAGGGGCCTGCTCATTCGGTCTGAAAGCCAGCCTGCCAAGATAATTCCGATCAGGTTGATGCCCGACAGGAACCCATAGGCACCGGCGGCCGAAACTGCGCCAAAACCACAGATGGATGCATAGGGCAGGAAGTGGGTTTCAATCACGCCCGAGCTGGTGAATCCACAGAGCAAGAAACTCCAAAACAGCAAGTGAAACACGGGGCTGCGTGCCAACATTCCTAAACGCAGGCCAAGCGCAGCGTCCTGTAGTTTCTCCTTGTGTTCGGCGGGCCCCGCAATTTTGGGTAACAGATACCAGGCCACTGGCACCATGGCTGCGCAAGCCACGGCCATTGCTATAAAGCCCAGACGCCAGCTGTAGGCGCCCAGCAAGACTGCAGCGATAGGAACGAAGATCAGTGGTCCCACGGTGGACCCCGAATCAACGACACCCAGGGCGAATCCCCTGTTCTGATGAAAGTAAGGTGCCACGGCGGCAAAGAATGCATTGACCGCAACAACACCAAAGCCCACGCCGGAAATCAGACCAAAACTGAGCAGAAAGTGCCATGGCTGCACGGATAGCGTTGTCAGGAACAGCCCCAGACACAGCGTCGCAAGTCCGGCGGCCAATAGTTTGCGGGGGCCAAATCGGTCCACAAAGTTTCCAGCAATCGGTGCCGTGATCGCCATGACGACCAGGGCCATGGCACCGCCTGCGGACACCAGACTTCGGGTCCAGCCCAGTTCGGACTCCCAAAGCGGCATGGCCAGACTCAGGAGTGCGCGGGCTGTGGAGGAAAACGCAACCGCCACAAATCCAAAGGCAACGATGGTCCAGCCAGTGATTCGGGCATGGCGATCGTGCTCCGCGCTGTCCGCAGGAGATGGTAATGGTGACAATTTTTCCCCTTGATTTAGCTGGGCAACTTTAGTCGATAAAGCAACTTTTTCTCTGTCAATTTCCGAAATTTAGTCTTGGGTGTTGGTGATTGCTAGCTCTCAGGATGCCCAAAAAGTCCGCCAATGGCGACCCAAACCGCATTACCATCGAATCGCCTTAAAGTGTCACTTTTTTACCTCGTAAGGTCCCACCGTGTCTGACTCCATCATCATCCAGCAACCCACACAAACAGCACAACAGCTCCTGGTTTTGCACCATGGCGTGGGTGCAAGTGCGCAAAACATGGTCCCGTTGGGGCGGCATCTGGCGGCGCAATTCCCAAATGCCTTCATCGTCAGCGTGCACGCACCTTATGCAAGCGACATCAGCCAGGGCGGTGCCCAGTGGTTTTCGGTGCAAGGCATCACCGACGAGAACCGCCCCGAGCGGGTGGCTGCTGCCATGCCTGCTTTCATTCACAACCTGCGCTATTGGCAGGAAAGCAGCGGTGTCGCCGCCAGTGCCACGGCCGTGCTGGGGTTTTCGCAAGGTGCCATCATGGCGCTGGAGGCCGCACAGGCGCAAGCCGGGCTGGCAGCGCGCGTGGTCGCCCTGTCCGGGCGCTACGCCCAGTTACCTGCCCACGCGCCAGAGAAAACAACGCTGCATTTCATCCACGGCAAGTCAGACCCGGTGATTCACTATGGGCACTGCGTGGCTGCGGCAGAGCGGCTGGTGGCCCTGGGGGCGGATGTGACCGCAGATGTCATCCCTTTCCTTGGCCATGAGATCAATGCCGAAGCGATGGACCTGGTGATTGAGCGCTTTTCTGGCCACATCCCGAAACACCATTGGGACGAGGTACTCAAGGCGGCACCACAGTAAGCAGCCGATGATCAGACCGGCCAGTGAGGCCAGGGCATGGACATGTTGAGTCGCTTGCGTTGAGGCCAAAGCGGCGTCGGTTCGGGTACCATCCGTTGTCTGCTTACTGCTGCATTTTTGTGTTCACCTAATAGGAAGTGAAAAAAATCATGACGATACTTGTGGCTTACGCCCCCCGCCCCGAAGGACAGGCTGCACTGCAAAAAGGAATTGAAATTGCGACGAGCCGCGGCGAACGACTGATGGTTGTCAATGCAAGTTCCGGCAACGAAAAAGAAGATGCGGCACTGGCCGACTCCACAGACGTTGAGCGGATCGAAAACTTGTTGGCGGCGACTGGGCTCGACGCCAAATTCAAGCAATTTGTCAGAGGCCAAAGTGCGGTCGCCGAAATTGAGGCCTTGGTTGAATCCCTGCCGGTTTCCTTGTTGATCATTGGCCTCCGAAAACGCTCTCCGGTTGGTAAGCTCATCATGGGCAGCGTGGCCCAAGATATCCTGCTCTCTGTGTCATGCCCCGTGTTGGCGGTGAAGGCGGACTAAGTGTTGGCGCCTGCGACCCTGCGACCCTGCGTGACAAGCTGAAAGTACATCAATGAAGAAAACCTGGTTCGCGCTGGCATGTTTATTGGCAGCATCAGCCGCTACAGCCGAAAGTGTGGGGGAAGTCAGCACCACTTTCAAACTATTGAGTCCCAACGACAAAGTGGTGGTGGAGGTGTTCGATGACCCCGAGGTGGCCGGAGTGGCCTGCTATTTGTCGCACGCCAAAACAGGTGGCTACGCCGGTGCGCTGGGCCTGGCCGAAGACACCTCTGACGCGGCGGTGGCTTGTCGCCAGATCGGGCCGATTGCCTTCAAGGACAAAATCGCCCGGCAGGACGAAGTGTTCAATGCCCGCACGTCTTTCCTGTTCAAGCATGTGCGCGTGGTGCGCATGGTCGACGTCAAACGCAACACGCTGGTCTATCTGGTGTACTCCGACAAGCTCATTGATGGCAGCCCGAAAAACAGCGTCACGGCCGTGCCGGTGCCGGCCGCGCAGCCCATTCCGCTGAAGTAAAGCACGCAGGTCTGCCCGTTACGGCGCCTGGCTCCCAGGTCAACTGCGGCGGTTGATGGCATAGCCTTGCACCTCGCCCCTGAACGGCATCAGCAGCATGCCGTCGAGTCGCGCCACCTCGCGCGGGTCGGTGTGGCCGTGCAGGCCGATGGTCATGCCCAGCTGGCCCGCGCGCGGCTGCTCACGGTAGGTGCCAAACAGCCGGTCCCACCAGGGCAGGTTGAAGCCGAAGTTGGAGTTGGTCTCGTCTTGTTCGACCGAATGGTGCACGCGGTGCATGTCGGGGGTGACGATGACCCAGCGCAGCACGCGGTCCACGCCTGCGGGCAGGCGGATGTTGCCGTGGTTGAACATGGCGGCCGCGTTCAGTACCACCTCAAAGATCACCACCGCCAGCAGCGGCGGCCCGAGTACCGCGATGGTGGCCATTTTGATCAGCATGGACAGCACGATTTCTAAAGGATGAAAGCGCGCGCCCGTGGTCAGGTCGTAGTCGGGGTCGGCGTGGTGCACGCGGTGCAGCCGCCACAGCAGCGGCACCGCGTGCACCATGACATGCTGCAGCCAGATCACCAAGTCCAGGGCCATCACGGCCAGGGGCACGGCAAGCCAGAGCGGCACCTGAAAGTGATTCAGCAAACCCCAGCCATTGGCCGCACTGAACGCCGCCATGCCGACCGCAGCCAGCGGGAACAGCAGGCGCAGCAACACGGTGTTGAGGACGACCAGGCCGAGGTTGCTGGCCCAGCGCATGGCCTTGGACGTGGTCAACGCGCGCTGTGGCGCCGCCAGTTCCCACAGGGCGACGAGCGCAAACACAGCCACAAAAAAGCCAAGCCGGATGGCAACTTCATGCGCTATCACAAACTGTTCAAACTCCATGCTGTCTCCATTCAAACCGTGTTGATTTTTGCGCTGGATCAATATCAATCAATCTAACGGATATTAGAATATACACCATGAACAACCGAACACTCAAAGACCTTCTGTACGAGCAGGTCGCCCGCGTCGGCAAGGCGCTGTCCAGCCCCAAACGGCTGGAAATCCTGGAGATGCTGGCCCAGGGTGAGAAGGCTGTCGAAACCATTTCGTTGGATGTGGCCATCGACAACAAGCTCGCCAGTGCGCACCTGAAAGCACTCAAGGAAGCCCGACTGGTAACAACCCGCCGTGACGGCAAGCGTATTTATTACAGCCTCAGCGGTAGCGATGTGGCGCAGTTGGGCGTGAGCTTGCGCCAGGTGGCCGAGGAACACTTGGTCGAGTTGCGCATGGCGCTGCAGGACATGATGGCGGACCCGGGCCGCATGGTCAGTGTCGGACGCAAAGAACTGATGGCGCAGGCCAAGCGCGGCGAGGTCATCGTGCTGGACGTCCGTCCGCAGAGCGAATTTGACACAGCGCATTTGCCCCATGCCCGTTCCTTGCCCTTGGCCGAGCTGGCCCAGCGCCTGGCTGAACTGCCGCGTGACGTGGCCATCGTCGCCTACTGCCGTGGTCCGTTTTGCCTGATGTCTGATGAGGCCGTCAAGCTGTTGCAGGCCCATGGCTACCAGGCGCGCAAGACCTTTGATGGCGTGAGCGAGTGGCAGGCCGCGGGCTTGCCGGTCGTCAAAAAATGATCAAC
>JAQSDS010000177.1 GCA_029946045.1 Rhodoferax sp. | reverse complement strand
CTCAAGGGCATGAAGGTGCGCATGATGGGTAACCCGCTGTTTGTTGACACCATGAACGCGATGGGCGGTAACGGCATCTCCATGGGCTACGGCGAGGTCTTCAGTGCCTTGCAGACCGGCGTGATCGACGGCGCTGAAAACAACCCGCCCAGCCTGTTCACTTCGAACCACTACACCGCCGGTACCAAGTTTTACGCACAAACCAACCACCTGATCATTCCAGAAATTCTGGTGATGTCCAAGGCGACCTGGGACAAGCTCTCAGACGCTGACAAGGCCGCGGTGAAAAAGGCGGCCCATGAAGCCCAGCTTGACCAACGTGTGCTGTGGGACAAGAGCGTGGCCGACTACACCACCAAGCTGAAAGCCGCTGGCATCGAGTTCGTTCCTGTAGACCAAAAGCTGTTCTTTGATGCCACCGCCCCGGTGCGTGCCAAATACGGCGTCAAGTTTGCCGACCTGATGAAACGCATCGGCGACGTCAAGTAAGTCTTTGCCCTAGCCAGGCCCGCTGCAGGCGCAGTGGGCCTGTCGAACACCGTCAGGCATTGCCATGAAAAACAAAATACTGCACTTCAACGACATCGTTTATCTGACTTGTATCTGGACCTCCGGTATCTCGGTCCTGATCATGTCGTTGATTGTCCCTTGGGGCATTTTTACCCGCTATGTGCTGGGTACGGGCTCACCCTGGCCCGAACCCGTGGCCGTGATGCTGATGGTGGTGTTCACTTTTTTTGGTGCCTCGGCGGCCTACCGCGCCCAGGCACACATTGCGGTCGCCATGGTGACCGAGCGGCTGCCTAAAAAGTTGCAACGCCCGCTGGCCAGCGTGATTGACGTGCTGATGCTGATCGTGGCCCTGTTTACCCTGGTGTATGGCACCAAGCTATGTATGGAAACCATGAACCAGGTCATCGGGCAATTGCCCTGGATGCCGGTGGGGGTGACCTATTTGCCGGTGCCCTTGGGTGGCCTGACCACCCTGATTTTTGTGCTGGAAGACATGTTTTTTGGTCATCAGGACAAGCGCGCTGTGGTGACGTTTGACCACGAAAAGAAAGAAGAGGTGGTCTGATGGACGCATTTGTATTGCTGGGCTCGTTCATGCTCCTGATTTTGATGGGCATGCCAGTAGCTTATGCCATGGGCCTGTCGGCCCTGATTGGTGGCTGGTACATCGACATTCCACCCGACGCCATCATGATTGCCATCGCGGGTGGGGTGAACAAGTTCTCGCTGTTGGCCATTCCATTTTTTGTGCTGGCGGGTGCCATCATGGCCGAAGGCGGCATGGCGCACCGGTTGGTGGCCTTTGCCAGCGTGCTGGTGGGTTTTGTGCGCGGCGGGCTGTCCATCGTGAACATTCTGGCCTCCACCTTTTTTGGCGCCATCTCCGGCTCGTCCATGGCCGACACGGCCTCGATTGGCTCGGTGTTGATCCCGGAAATGGAGAAAAAGGGCTACCCGCGTGACTTTGCCACAGCGGTCACCATCAGCGGCTCGGTGCAGGCCATTTTGATCCCACCCAGCCACAATGCGGTGATTTACTCGCTCGCAGCGGGCGGCTCGGTGTCGATTGCAGCGCTGTTTCTTGCCGGTGTTTTACCGGGTTTGATTTTGGGGCTGACGCTGGCCATCATGTGCCTGTTCATCGCCAAGAAGCGAGACTTCCCAAAAGGGCGCGTGATCCCGATGAAAGAGGCGCTGAAGATTGTGGTCGATGCGCTGTGGGGCCTGATGACCATCTTCATCATTCTGGGTGGCATTTTGTCAGGCGTGTTTACCGCCACCGAATCGGCGGCCGTGGCAGTGATCTGGGCGTTTTCAGTCACCATGTTTGTCTACCGTGACTACAAGTGGAGCGAGTTGCCCAAGCTGGTGCACCGCACCGTCAAGACCCTGGCCATTGTGATGATCCTGATCGGTTTTGCCGCCAGCTTTGGTTACATCATGACCCTGATGCAGATTCCGCAGCAGATCACCGAACTGTTCACCAGTGTCTCAAGCAACAAGTACGTGGTGCTGTTGATGATCAACATTTTGCTGCTGTTGCTGGGCACGCTGATGGACATGGCGCCGCTGATTTTGATCATGACACCGATCCTGCTGCCCATCGTCACCACCCTGGGTGTGGACCCGGTGCACTTCGGCATGATCATGATGCTGAATCTGGCCATGGGCCTGATCACTCCGCCGGTGGGTGGTGTGCTGTTTGTGGGTGCGGCGGTGGCCAAGCTGCCCATCGAGACCGTGGTGAAAGCCTTGTACCCGTTCTTTGGGGCACTGTTTGCCGTGCTGATGGCGGTGACTTACATCCCCGCAATTTCCCTGTGGCTGCCCAACCTGTTGCTGAAGTGATCCTGACTTAAAAGGCGAATCCATGAACTACTTTGACGGCACTGCCACCCCTTGGACCGACCTGGGTGCTGGCCTGCGGCGCAAGATTGTTGGCCACACGCCGCAACTCATGTCGGTGATCATGCAGTTTGACAAGGGCGCGGTTGGCACGCCCCATGCGCACGAGGTCCATGACCAGATTGCCTATGTGGTGGCTGGTTCTTTTGAAGCCAATATCAATGGTGAAGTTCGCATGCTGCGGCTGGGTGATGCGTTTATTGCGTCGCATCACACCACCCATGGCGTGGTGGCACTGGAACAAGACAGCATGCTGCTGGACCAGTTTTCGCCGCGCCGCGACGACTACCTGCCGAGCTGAATGCAGGCAATTTTTTGACCATCAACCGACCCTGGAGTCATCATGGAAATCCGTCAACCGATTCACAGCGAACACATGCGCAGTCTGGATACCGAAGGTTTGCGCCGTCATTTTCTGGTGCAGGACCTGTTTCAAGCCGATCAGGTCACCCTGACCTATAGCCAGATTGACCGCATCATCGTCGGCGGCATCATGCCGGTAACGGCCGGCGTGTCGTTCTCTGCCGACCTCGGGCGCCACACCGGCACCGACTTCTTTCTGCAGCGCCGCGAGCTGGGCCTGATCAACATTGGCGGTGCCGCCCGCGTGGTGGTGGATGGCCAGACCTTTGACGTGGACTCGCGCGAAGCGCTCTACATCGGCCAAGGCGCGCAAGCCCTGGAGTTTTTCAGCGTCAGCGCCGACCTGCCGGCCAAACTGTATTTCAATTGCGCCCCCGCACACACTGCCTACCCGCACCGCAAGGTCACACTGGCCCAAGCCTCCCCGGAGACCCTGGGCTCACCGGCCACCAGCAACCGCCGCACCATCTACAAGTTTTTGGTACCCGATGTGCTGCCAACGTGTCAGCTGTCGATGGGCATGACGCAACTGGAGCCCGGCAACATGTGGAACACCATGCCCTGCCACACCCACGACCGCCGCATGGAGGTGTATTTCTACTTTGACATGAACCCCGACGCCACAGTTTTTCACATGATGGGTGAGCCGACCCAAACGCGTCACATCGTGGTGCGCAACGAACAAGCGGTCATTAACCCGAGCTGGTCGATCCACAGCGGTGTGGGCACCCAGGCCTACACCTTCATTTGGGGCATGGTTGGCGAAAACCAGGTGTTCAAGGACATGGACCACGTGCCCATGACGAGCTTGCGTTGAACCACGAAAGCACCCACCATGTCGCTTGACAACTTTCAACTCCAGGGGCGCACCGCCCTCGTCACCGGCTGCAACAAAGGGTTGGGCCAGGGCATGGCTATCGCCCTGGCGCAGGCCGGGGCCGACATTGTTGGCATCAACAGCAGTGCGCCGGACCAGACCCGCGAGATTGTTACGTCCTTGGGTCGACGCTTTTTGGATCTGCGTGCCAACCTGGCCGAAACCAGTGGTCTGGAAGACCTGGTCGAACAATCTTTGGCGCTTACGGGCAAGATTGATATTCTGGTCAACAACGCGGGCACCATCCGCCGCACCGATGCCATTGATTTCAGTGAAAAAGACTGGGACGACGTGATGAACCTGAACCTGAAAAACGTCTTTTTCCTGAGCCAGGCCGTGGCGCGGCAATTCATTCGCCAGGGTGGCGGCGGCAAGATCATCAACATTGCCTCGATGTTGTCCTTCCAGGGCGGCATAAGGGTGCCATCCTACACGGCCTCAAAAAGCGGCATCCTCGGCATGACCCGCGCGCTGGCCAACGAATGGGCCACCCGCGGCATCAATGTCAACGCCATTGCCCCCGGGTATATGGCCACTGACAATACGGCGGCACTGCAGGCCGACCCAGACCGCAACGCCGCCATACTGGCGCGCATCCCGGCAAACCGCTGGGGTTTGCCCGACGACATGGCCGGCCCAGTGGTGTTTCTCGCGTCTTCGGCATCTAACTACGTCCATGGTCACACGCTGACCGTGGACGGCGGCTGGCTCGCGCGCTAGCCTGTCTTCAGGGAATAAAAAATGGATGATGACTCTTTAGCCGGCAAACAACCCGAGTCGGTTGCGGCTGTTTTAAAAACTTTTGGCTTGTTGCAAGCCTTGGCCGAGCGCAGCGAATCAGGCATCTCGGACCTGTCCGTGCGCCTGGCCATGCCCAAAGCCACGATCTACCGGTTTTTGCAAACCATGATCACGCTCGGCTATGTGCGCCAGGAGGCCGACAGCGAGCGCTACGCCCTGACCATGAAGGTCTTTGAATTGGGGACCAAGGCCTTGCAATACCCGGAGCTGGTGGAGCTGGCCAAAAACCACATGCAGATGCTGGCAGACAAGACTGGCGAAACCGTGCACCTGGGTTCCCTGAT
>JAQSDS010000176.1 GCA_029946045.1 Rhodoferax sp. | reverse complement strand
CACCCCGACCGCATCTGCGAGATCACGCAGTACATCCTGAACAATTTCCGGCAAAAAACCCACCGCCTGCAAGCGGGCAATAAAGGTTTCAATGCCATGTTCGCGGTCTGCAGCGTGGATGCCGCCAAGTTGTACTACGAGGCCTTCAAGGCGCAACAGGCGAGCAGTAATCAGGCGCGAAATCCGCTAAGAGTGGCCACCATCTTTTCGTTTGCCGCCAACGAAGAGCAGGAGGCGGTGGGGGACATTCAGGACGAAAGCTTTGATGTGTCGGCCATGAGCAGCAGCGCCAAGGAGTTCTTGAGCGCGGCCATCGTGGACTACAACGCGATGTTCAAAACCAACTTCAGCGTGGACAGCAACGGTTTTCAGAACTATTACCGCGACTTGGCCAAACAGGTCAAAGCGAAGGAGATCGACCTGCTGATTGTGGTGGGCATGTTCCTGACCGGCTTTGATGCCCCCACGCTAAACACCTTGTTCGTGGACAAGAATCTGCGCTACCACGGCCTAATGCAGGCCTACTCGCGCACCAACCGCATTTTTGATGCCACCAAAACTTTCGGCAATATCGTTACCTTCCGCGACCTGGAACAGGCGACCATCGACGCCATCACCCTGTTTGGTGACAAGAACACCAAGAACGTGGTTTTAGAGAAGAGCTACAAGGAGTACATGGAAGGCTTTACCGATGCGGCCACCGGTGAAGCGCGGCGCGGCTTTGTGGAGGTGGTGAAGGAGCTGGAAACACGCTTCCCCGACCCCGCCGCCATTGAGAGGGAAGCTGACAAAAAAGCCTTCGCCAAGCTGTTTGGTGAGTATTTGCGCGTAGAGAACGTGCTGCAGAACTATGACGAGTTCGCCAGTCTGAAGGAATTACAAAGCGTCGACACGACCGACCCGGCAGCGGTGGAGGCGTTCAAGTCCAAGTACTATCTGACTGATGATGATCTGACCGCACTGCAAGCCATCACGCTCCCGGCCGAGAGGAAAGTTCAGGATTACCGTTCCACCTACAACGATGTGCGCGACTGGCTGCGCCGGGAAAAATCTTCCGCCGAGAAGGACAAATCCAACATTGACTGGGATGATGTGGTCTTTGAGGTGGACCTGCTCAAATCGCAGGAAATCAACCTGGATTACATCCTTGAGCTGATCTTTGAGCACAACAAGAAGATAAAGAGCAAGTTGGAACTTGTAGACGAAGTGCGGCGAGTGATTCGCGGGAGCCTGGGCAACCGCGCCAAAGAGAGCTTGCTGGTGGACTTCATCAATCAGACCGATCTGGACCAGATTGGCGACAAGGCCAGTGTGATTGATGCCTTCTTCACCTTTGCCCAAGCGGAACAACAGCGCGAAGCGCAAGAGTTGATCACCGCCGAGAACCTGAATGCGGAGGCAGCAAGACGCTATATCGCCACCTCACTCAAGCGGGAATTTGCCAGTGATAGCGGCACGGAGCTCAATACTGTTCTTCCTAAGATGAGCCCGTTAAACCCGCAGTACCTGACCAAAAAGCAAAGCGTGTTCCAGAAAATCGCAGCCTTTGTTGAGAAGTTCAAAGGCGTGGGCGGCGTGATATGAGCCAGCGCAAACCACCCCTGCCACTAAAGAAAGCCGAGGTTTCCATCGTCCGTTCATCGGCGGCGGAATACCTGACGTTCATCGCCGCCAGCGGCCAGGGCGGCGTGGAAGCGGTGTACGCCGAAGAGAACGTCTGGATCACCCAGAAAATGATGGCGCTGCTCTATGACGTTGACGTCCGAACCATCAACTACCACCTGAAAAAGGTGTTTTCCGATAGCGAGTTGGAAGCTGATTCAGTTATCCGAAATTTTCGGATAACTGCCTCGGACGGCAAGAGCTACAACACCCAGCATTACAAGCTGCCCGCCATCATCGCGGTGGGCTACAAGGTGAATTCCGAGCGTGCGGTGCAGTTCCGCAAGTGGGCCACGGGCATCATCGAGTCGTTCACCATCAAAGGCTTTGCGATGGATGATGAGCGTCTGAAGAACGACGGCTCGGTGCTCGGCAAGCGGTATTTTGAAGAGCAGTTGCAGCGCATTCGGGAGATCCGCCTCTCGGAGCGCAAGTTCTACCAGAAGATCACCGACATTTACGCCACGTCGATTGACTACGACGTCACGGCGCAGGCCACCAAGCGGTTTTTTGCTGCGGTGCAAAACAAGCTGCATTGGGCCATCCATGGTCAGACAGCAGCAGAAGTAATTTATCACCGTGCCGATGCCAGCAAAGACAAAATGGGTCTGACGTCTTGGAAAGATGCGCCCAGCGGGAAGATTCAGAAATTCGACGTGGTCGTCGCCAAGAACTATTTGGACGAAAGCGAAATGGCCCAATTGCAGCGGCTGGTTTCGGCTTATCTGGACGTGGCCGAAGACATGGCGCTGCGGCAGATCCCGATGACGATGCAGGATTGGGAGACACGCCTGAACCGGTTCATTGAAATGACAGACCGGAAAGTTCTTCAGGATGCGGGCAAAGTCTCAGCAGAAATCGCCAAGGCGCACGCCGAAAGTGAGTTCGAGAAATACCGCATCGTGCAGGATCGGCTGTTTGAAAGTGATTTTGACCGGGCGATCAAGCAAATGGAAACTGGTGGCAAAACTGACTGGTGAGATGAATCATGATGCCCGCATCACCTTTGGAAGCTGAATCGGTCTCCGCCGCATCACTGCAGGCCGAAAACGCACGCTTGATTGCATTGCTGGAATCACACGGCATTCAGTGGCAATCTCCACCGGTTCAAACTGCACCCCCGGCCATTGCCGTTGAACATTCGCGATTGACGACAGTTGAGAAAGTGGCGCTGTTCCGCCGCCTGTTTCGTGGGCGAACCGATGTCTATCCCATCCGCTGGGAAAATCAAAATACCGGGCGTTCCGGCTACACGCCAGCTTGCGCCAACGAGTGGCAAGTTGGCATCTGTCTGAAGAAAGAAAAACCAGCAGGCAAATGTTCCGACTGCAACAACCGCCTGCTGATGCCGCTGACCGATGCAGTCATCTATGCACATCTGGCGGGTGACGACACCGTCGGTGTGTATGCCTTGTTAGCAGATGACACCTGCCATTTTCTGGCTGTCGACTTCGACGAAGAACAGTGGCGGGACGATGCCAAGGCTTTTTATCAGTCCTGTGTGGAGTTGGGTGTGCCAGTCGCCCTTGAAATCTCCCGTTCTGGCAAAGGTGCGCACGCTTGGATATTCTTTACCGGCAGCGTGTCTGCCCGTGATGCGCGCCGGCTTGGCACAGCCCTCATCAGCCACACCTGTGCCCGTACCCGCCAACTCAAACTCACGTCCTACGACCGGCTGTTTCCCAATCAGGATTTCATGCCCAAAGGCGGCTTTGGCAATTTGATTGCATTGCCTCTGCAGAAAAAGCCTCGTGAAAATGGCTGCAGTGTTTTTGTCGACAGCAACTTGCAGTCCTACCCAGATCAATGGGCGTTTCTGGCATCCATCCAACCGATGGCTGCGCACGATATCGAACCGACGATTCTGCGAGCGACCGGCAATGCGCATCCCCTTGATGTCACCTTCATCGACGAGGAGGATCAGAAAGAACCTTGGAAGCGTTCCACGATGCCCAAGAAACTGGTCGGGCCGATGCCAAAGTCCCTCACAGTGACACTGGGGAATCTGGTCTATTTTGAAAAGTCCCAACTGCCCCAATCGCTGGCCAACCGGCTGATTCGCTTGGCGGCGTTTCAGAACCCTGAGTTCTATAAAAAACAGGCAATGCGTTTTTCAGTGTGGGACGAGCCGCGTGTCATCGGTTGTGCTGAAAATTATCCCCTTCACATCGCACTTCCGCGTGGATGCCTGGAGGCAGCCCAGACCTTGCTTGCTGAAAACGGTATTGGCTGCGAATTGATTGATGAGCGATTCGTCGGCAGTCCGATTTACGTAGCCTTCGGTGGCAGATTGCGTCCAGACCAAGTGGCTGCGGTAACGGCCATGCTGCATCACGATGCGGGTGTCCTGTGTGCGCCGACTGCCTTTGGAAAAACGGTGACTGCCGCCGCCATGATCGCCCGGCGCGGTATCAATACGCTGGTGTTGGTGCATCGCACTGAACTGCTCAAGCAGTGGCAAGCGCGCCTCCAGTCTTTTCTGGGCGTTGGCAAGGGCGTGGTGGGCACCATCGGTGGCGGCAAAGCCCAGCCAACCGGAATCATTGACATCGCCGTAATGCAGTCGCTGTCACGCCAAGGTGAAATCAACCCGCTTGTCGAAAACTATGGTCATGTCATCGTTGATGAATGCCAGCACATCGGTGCTGTATCGTTCGATGCCATCCTGAAACGGGTCAAGGCGAAATATGTACTGGGTCTGACAGCAACGCCCATCCGTCGCGATGGCCAGCAGCCTATCATTTTCATGCAATGCGGACCGACGCGGCACACCGCAGAAAAACCTGAGAGTGCGCCACATGACTTGGCGGTTGTACCTCACACACGCCATAAGCGAATTGATTTGCCGACGGATGCGGGCATTCAGGATGTGTTTCGGCACCTCGTTGTTGATTCTGATCGAACAGTAGCGATTGCAAGTGAAATCGAGAATGCCTACAAACAAGGCCGCAAGGTGCTCGTGCTGACCGAGCGCACGGAGCATCTGGAGGCCATCAAAGCGGCGCTGGAGAACAAAGTGGCCGCCTTGACCGTGCTGCAGAAGTTCGACACCTTTTTGGCAAATTCCCAGTTTCCTCGTCCTATGCT
>JAQSDS010000175.1 GCA_029946045.1 Rhodoferax sp. | reverse complement strand
GGACGGCGTGACGTAGGGGTTGTGTTTTTGCTCGTGGGGCAGGGCGATGTTCAGGCCAACGCTAGGAGCGCCCATTTCATGGGCACCGCGGTTGGCTGCTTCCATGATGCCAGGGCCGCCGCCGGTGACAATGAACAGGCGCTCATCGGGCCGACGGTGCATGCTGTATTCAGCCACCAAGCGCGCAAACAAGCGAGCCTGGTCGTAATAGTGCGCGTTGCGTACCAAGCGCTGCGCCAGAGCCAAGGCACTGGCATCACCGCTGCGTTGTGCCTCGGCGAGGCTGTTTTTGGCATCTTCCGGTGCGGGAAAGCGGGCGCTGCCAAACACCACCACCGTATTTTCAATGCCTTGCTCAGCCTGGTCCAGATCAGGCTTGAGCATTTCCAGTTGAAAGCGGATACCGCGGGTTTCCCGGCGCAGCAGGAATTCGGGGTCGGCAAAAGCCAGGCGGTAGGCATCGGCTTCCAGCGGATTGCCTTGGTCGGCGTGATTTTGCAGCTCGGCCCAGGCGTCTGCCAGCCGGCGCTCGGTCAGGTGCTGGGGTGTTTTGGTTTTTTCGGTGTGGTTCATGGCAAGCATTGTGTGTGAAAGGGGTGGAGATGCAGGCCTGCGTTTGATTGATTATTCGCAACCAGGTCAATGCTTCACTGACCTAGCATGTTCGGCATGAGGGAATCATATGATGCCAATTTTTGACCCGCTACGTTTCAGCTCGGTGTCCGTCGACGTGCTGGCCGGCGGTCGGGCGTCAGGGCAGGCGCTTGCCGAGCTTCAGTCGTCCCGGCTCAGCATGCTGATTGCCGCAGCGCAGCAAGACTCACCATTTTACCGCGAGCATTTGCACGGCATCGTGCCAGGGATCACCCCGCTGGATGCGCTTCCATCTGCGTCCAGGCATGCCTTGATGGACCGATTTGACGACTGGGTCACAGACCCGCAACTCAAACTGAGCGCGCTGCGCGCCTTTACTGCAGACCCTCAGCGCATTGGGCAGGCCTACCTGGGTAAGTACCTCGTGTGGGAGAGCTCGGGTACCAGCCATGAACCGGGCATTTTTGTTCAAAACGCAAGCACCATGGCGGTCTATGACGCGCTTGAAGTGCTGCGCCGCAGTACGCCGCGACCAGTCCAACGCTGGTTGGATCCTTTGGCGCTGACTGAACGCATTGCCTTTGTAGGCGCGACCAGCGGCCACTTCGCGAGCTTTGTGAGCATGAACAGAATGCGCGAGCTCAATCCCTGGCTGGCGCCGTTCATGCGGAGCTTTTCGATACTTCAGTCCACCAGGGAACTCGTGGCAGCGCTCAATGCATTCGCACCGACGGTGCTTGCCACCTATCCGAGCGTGGCGGCCATGCTGGCAGATGAAGCAGACCATGGCTCGCTGCACTTCAGGCCTGCCGAGGTCTGGACCGGCGGTGAAAACCTGAGCGCAGCCGTGCGGCAAAGGCTGGAATGCGTGCTGGGCTGTGCCGTGCGCAACAGCTATGGTGCCTCGGAGTTCATGTCAATGGCCTGGGAATGCACCCAGCGCCGTCTCCACGTCAATGCCGATTGGGTGATTCTTGAGCCGGTGGATGAGCGCGGACGCCCGATGCCCTGCAATGAGCCCTCCTATTCCACCCTGCTGACCAATCTGGCCAATCATGTGCAACCACTGATCCGATATGACCTGGGTGATCAGCTAAGGATGCACGCTGAATGCTGTGATTGCGGCTGTCGTCTGCCGGTGATCGAGGTGTCGGGTCGACGCGATGATGTGCTGGTGATGGCGGGCCGGACCGGTCAGGCCGTCACGTTGCTGCCAATGGCTTTAAGCACGGTGCTGGAAGACGAGGCTGGCGTATTTGATTTTCATTTGCTCCAGCTTGATGACCATACCCTTGAGTTGCGGCTCCCCTTGGACGGCGCAGAAGGTGAAAAAGCGCTGGCGTTGTGCCGCCTTGAACTGAATAAATTTGCTCTCGGGCAGGAGCTTCAACCGATTCGTGTGATTGGCCAGCTGGGCCAAACCATGCCAAGAGGTCGCAGCGGCAAGGCCAAGCGCATTGTGGCTTGCCGTGCCGACTGAGCTCTCCACGCTGGTGGCTAATTACGACAAAACGGCCTGACCTTGCGCCAGTGCCGCAGCCAGGGCAGTTGCCATGCTGACGACATTGCTCGGGTGCGCAATGCAGTCGGTGCTCCAGACTTCTCCGATGCCGGCGTCCTGCATGATTGGCAGGGCGTCGCCCGAGAACAGGGCATGGGTCACCGCCACATCGACCGACAGCGCACCCGCCGCCAGCAGCAATTGGGCAGCGCGGGCGACACTGTGCCCGGTGCTGGCCACATCGTCCAGCAGCACCACCTGTCGACCCGTCAGCACCACGTCGGGCAGTGCAACCTCGACCTCGCGGTCACCATGGCGCACCTTGCGACATACCGCGTGATCAAAGCCATGGCGCGCGGCCGCCCTGGCCACCCACTGCGCCGACTCCTCATCGGGTCCGACGATCAAGGGCTTGTGTCGATGCGCTGCAATCCAGTCTGACAACAAGGGGGCCCCGCTCAGCACGATGGCTTGGTCCAGCGGCACGGCTTGTTGCAAGCTAGCCACCCGGTGCAAGTGCGGGTCGACCGTGATCACCGCGTCAAACAGGCCCGCGAGGAACTTGCCAACAATGCGCTGGCTGATGGCCTCGCCCGGGCGGAAAGCCATGTCCTGGCGCATGTAGGCCAGGTACGGTGCCACCAGCGTCAGGTGGGTGGCGCCCAGCGTGCGCGCAGTCTGCGCCACCAGCAACAGTTCAACCAGTTTGTCGTTCGGGTCGTTCAGCGTGCGAAAAACAAGCACCCGTGCGGGCAGTGTCGCGGGCAGACACAGCTTGATCTCGCCATCCGGGAACCGGTGCCGCTCGATCATGCGGGCGGGCAGCTGGGCCGCCTGTGCCAGTCGTGCAGCGGCATTCAACTCATCTTCAAAGTACAACAGCATAGGGTTAGAACTCGACAAAGACATGTGGCACCTCGTTGGCCTTGCCCAGCGTGTAGCCGCTGAACTTGCTACTTGCCTGCCGCGCAAAGCCAAGGTCGCTTTGAAAACTGGCGTAGACCCGATACAGCGGGTCACCGGACACCACGGTATCGCCCAGTTTTTTAAACAGGTCAATGCCCGCACCAGTCACTTTGGGCGCCCCGGCCAAACGGGCAATGCGCGCTACCTGCAAATTGTCAATGTTGGTGACCACGCCGTTGGTTGGCGCGCCGACCTCAAAGCTCAGCCGTCCAAGCGGGGGCTGGTTGTAATCAAAATCCTGGGCCCCCTGGGCGGCAATGATGGCGTTCATTTTGGCGAGTGCGCGGCCCGAATCCAGAATATCGCGGGCAATGGAAAAACCGTCGCCGCCGCGCACATCGGGGTGACATTCAATCAGCCGCCCGGCCAGGCGCAAGGACTTTTGGCGCAGGTCATTGGGCGCCTGGGGGTCGTTCTCCAACACGCGCATCACGTCACGGGCTTCGAGCATGGGGCCAATGCCATTCCCGATGGGCTGCCTGCCGTCGGTGATGACCACGTCAAGCGACAGGTGCAGGCGCCCAGCGACATATTCAAAGAGCCGGCGCAGCCGTTGCGCCTCGGGCATGGAGCGCACTTTGGCGCTGGGCCCAATTGGGATATCCAGTACCAAATGGGTCGAGCCGGCGGCAATCTTCTTTGACAAAATCGACGCCACCATTTGGCCGGGTGAGTCGATAGCCAGCGGCCGCTCCACCGCAATCAGCACATCGTCGGCGGGCGACAGCTTGGCAGTGCCACCCCAGGCCAGGCAGGCACGGTGCTCACGCACGATGTCGGCCAATTGCTCGAACGGCAATTCCACCTTGGCCAGTACTTCCATTGTGTCTGCCGTGCCAGCCGGCGAGGTGATGGCGCGCGACGATGTTTTGGGGCACATCAGGCCGTACGCCGCCACGATAGGCACCACCAGCATGGAGGTGCGGTTGCCCGGAATCCCGCCAATGCAGTGTTTGTCAACCACCAGGGGTTCATGCCAGTCGAGTTTTCTGCCCACGGCCGACATGGCCTCGGTTAGAAAATAGACCTCTTCGCGGTCCAGTTCATCGCGGTTGGTGGCGACCACAAAGGCAGTCAGTTCGATTTTTGAGTAATGAAGCTCGGCGATATCCGTGACGATGGCCTGGAAATCTTCACGCCCCAGGCGTTCGCCGGAAATTTTCCGGTACAGCGCACCAATCGAAGCGGGTGGCTCGGCCTGCGCCACCGAAACCACATGACCCTCTTCAACAGCCAGTTGTAAAAAGGCATCTTCGGACAGTCCAAGTTCATCGCAACCGACGATGGCCGTGTCATCGACCACGTTCAAGGTGGCCACAATGTGCTGCCCGTTGGCACGCACTTCCACCTTGGACAAGGCCTGAAACCCTTCGGCCCGGTACAGGGCGCAGTCGCGGTGCAGGTAAGCCACGTTTTCACGGTAGGTGTCAATCCCGACCCGGCGCAAGGCGAGCCTGGAGCCGTTCAGGTCCTGAGGTGGCTGGTCAGCCAAAGAGGGAAGTTGGGCGTCAGCGTGCTGCATGGGCGTAGCCTACACCGAAACAAGCCATAAAAAAAGGCTTCCGAAGAAGCCTTTTCTATGGTCAACCCCACTGGGTTGGTGCTTTAGACGCGCTTGCGGTATTCGCCGGTGCGGGTGTCGATTTCGACCTTGTCACCTTGTGCCACAAAAATTGGCACGCCAATCTCGAACCCGGTCGCCAGTTTGGCC
>JAQSDS010000174.1 GCA_029946045.1 Rhodoferax sp. | reverse complement strand
TAAAGCTGCTTTGGTAGTCGTCGCACAAGCGGCACCATGCGGCGCACAGGCAAACTACCAGCAAGGGAGACGCTGCGTTAGGGGCCGCCGACACGGCACCGTTAATCGCCAAAACAAATCCCGAGGTCGCGCCCGGTTTGCAAGGTATCGCAGTCCAGCGGCACGGCCTTCATGCGGCCAGCCACCTCTTCGAGTGCCACGTAGTCCACACCGTCCAAGCCCAGCGACACCATGATGCCGCTCTGGCCCTCGTCCAGTGCCCGCACTGCCGCAGCGCCAAAACGCAAGGCCGACAGGCGGTCAAACGAGGTGGGACTGCCGCCGCGCAACAAGTGGCCCAGCACCACCACGCGGGTCTCTTTGCCGGTGCGCTCGGCCAGGGCATGGGCAATGCGCTCGCCCACGCCGCCCAGGCGTTCGGCATGGCCGACTTCGGCTGGCGCCAGCAGCGCGCGGTGGCCGTCGGTGGCCTGAGCGCCTTCAGCCACCACCACAATGGAATACAAGCGCCCTTCGCTGTCACGGGCACGCAGCTTGGCCGCAATTTTGTCGAGATCAAACGGAATTTCAGGAATCAGAATGGCGTGCGCGTTGCCAGCAATGCCGGTATGCAAGGCGATCCAGCCGGCGTAGCGGCCCATGACTTCGACCACCATCACGCGTTGGTGGCTCTCGGCCGTGCTGTGCAAGCGGTCCAGGCACTCGGTGGCAAAGCCCACGGCGGTGTCGAAACCAAAGGTGGTAAAGGTTTTGTCGAGGTCGTTGTCGATGGTCTTGGGCACGCCCACCACGCGCAGGCCTTTTTGATGCAAGGCGTTGGCAATGGTGAGGGAACCGTCGCCGCCAATCGACACCAGCGCATCAATCTCGTGGGTTGCGAAATAGGTCAGGATTTCGTCCGAGCGGTCAATCTCGCGCACCGTGCCGTCAGGCATGTTGATCGGGAAATGCAGCGGGTTGCCTTTGTTGGTGGTGCCCAGAATGGTGCCACCCAGGTGACCAATGCCACGCACCCGGTCGCGCGTGAGCCGGGCCACGCCGCCCTCCGAATAACGCTCGGGAAACAAAATGCCATTGAAGCCGTCACGAATCCCGTAGCAGTCCCAGCCCCGGTTAGCCGCGGCAATCACCACCGATTGAATCACCGCGTTGAGCCCGGGGGCGTCGCCGCCACCGGTGTTGATGGCAATGCGTTTGATGGGTTTGCTCATGGTTAACTTTCTTGGGATGGCGCAATAAATTGCCGCTGATCGCGGGCACAGGTTCCATTGTGCCGTGAACCGAACTCAGCCCAGCGGCTCCAGCCGACCCAATTTGTGCGCCAGTTCAACCGCCGAGTCGACCCCCATCTTTTCAAAAATATTGGCGCGGTGGAACTCGACCGTGCGCGGCGTGATGCCCAGGTGGTCGGCGATGTTCTTGTTGTAATGGCCGCGAATGAGTTCGTCGAGCACTTCGCGCTCGCGCGGGCTCAAAGAGGCCAAGGCCTGGCGCAGGCGCTGCGTCTCGGAACCGTCCTGCAGCGCGGCCGTGGCCGCTGCCAGCGCCTGCTGCACGCGGTCCACCAGTTCGTTGTCCTGAAACGGTTTTTCCATGAAGTCCCAGGCGCCCTGTTTAACGGCTGCCACCGCCGAACCCACATCACCATGGCCGGTCAGGAAAAGCACCGGCCAGGGGCAACCCAGGGCTTTCAGCTGCTCAAAGGTGACTGGGCCCGACAGTGGCGCCATGCGCATGTCGAGCAACACCACCGCCTGGCCCCAGTTGCCCTGCAAGGCGCGCGCAGCCGCCAAAAAAGACACCCCCCCGTCCCAGGTGGCGCTGTCAAAACCGCGCGAGTCAAAGAGCCAGGCCAGGCCGTCACGGATATCGGGGTCGTCGTCGACGATGTGCACGCGGGGACGGTTCATGGGCGCTCCTTTCGCAGGCGGGTCTTGGCCAGTGGCAGCGTCACGGTAAAGCAGGCACCGCCCAGTACAGGGTCGCGGCTAACTTCGATGTGGCCGTGATGTGCTTCCACAATCGAGCGGCAGATGGCCAGGCCCATGCCCATGCCACCCTCCTTGCGGCTGACAAAGGCGTTGAAGATAGTGGCCTGGGCCTCGTCATTGACGCCTGGGCCGGTGTCGGTCACGCTCAGCACGGCCATGCCCTGGACCGGGTCCACGCGCAGGCCCACCCAAACCTGCGCGCGCTGGCCACCGTGGGGCGCCCAGTCTTGTGCATTGCCCACCAGGTTGTTGACCAGGTGCTCGAACAACAGCTCGTCGGCTTCCACCCAGACCGGGTGATCCGGCAGCGCCCAGGTGGGCACGGTGGTATTGACCTCGTCAAACAGCTCCAGCACGCGCTGCAAAAACGCCACCATGTCCAGCCGCTGCGGCGACAGCTCGCGCTTGCGTGCAAACGCATTGACCCGCTGAATGATGCCACCGGCGCGCTCGGCCAGCCGCGCCATGCGTGCCACCACCGGCCGAAGTTCGGCCAGGTCGATGCTGCCGTCATTGAGCCGGTTGAGCAAGCCGTTGGCAAAGCTGCTCAGGGCGCCCAGCGGCTGGTTCAGTTCGTGCGCCAGCGTGGAGGCCACCTCACCCACCGCCACCAGTCGGCCCGAAGCCTCGAGTTTTTCCTGCTGTTGCGCCGCCATGCGCTGGCCGCGCTTGCGTTCGCTGATGTCAAGCACCGAACTCATCCAGCCCATCTGCTCACCGGCTGCGGTGTTCAGCGGGGCCTCGTGGATCAGCACGTCAATCAGGTGGCCGTCGGCGTGCTGAAACTGCACTTCAACCCCTTCGCCGGTGGTGCCCTGTGCCATGATGTCGTCATGCACCCGCTGCAAAGTATCGATCTGCTCGGCAGGCCAGTAGGGGAACGGGATCGAACGGCCAATAAGCTCGGCCGCGCTGTAACCCACCATGCGACAAAAGGCGTCGTTGACATACAGAATCTTGCCGCCGAGGTCCCAGGCGCGCAGGCCAATGGTGACCGAGTTTTCCATGGCCGTGCGCAGCGCCACCTGGGCTTGCAACAAGGCCTGCACCTGCTGGCGCTTGATGAAGTCGCGGCGCAGCGCATACAGGCTGACCAGCATACCGGACAAAAACAACAGGGCCACCAGAAAGAAAATACGCGGCACGGTGGTGGGCTGGGTCTGGGTCAGGTCTACCTGCACAAACAGGTCGGTGCCGGGCAGGGTTAAGCTGGCACGGTAGGCGGTTTCAGCGGCCTCTAGCGGCTCGGTGGTCAGCAGTTGCACACGGTGGTCCTGCATGAACCAGCCGGGTAGCAAGGCGCGCAGCGCCTGATTCAACGACACCGCCACCAGGTAATTGCCAGCAAACTGACCGCGGTCAAAAAAGGGCACGGCCAGCCAGACCACATCGGTCGGCTGGCCAGCGCCGTTGAGCATCAGGCCGGCATAGGCGGCGCGGCGCAGGCCCTGGCTGGTGCTTTGCATCAGGGCCAGGGCCTCGGCGTTGTCGGGGTGGGCGTGCCAGTCAATGGACCAGCGCTCGGGACCCACACGCGGGTCGCTCAGTTGCCCGGCCGGGATCCAGCCGCGCGACAAAATGACTCCCGCTTCGCGCCACAGCAAACCTGCCTTGAGCTCAGGTGATTGATCCTGCTGCAAGCCGCCCACACCTGTGCTCTGCTGCACGGTCTGGCGCGACAGCACCAGCAAATCATCTTCGAGCCGCCTGAAGTGAAACTGCACACTTTGCTCCAGCCACTGGGCATCCGCGGCCCGGCGGCGCGCGGCCTCTTCGGCTTCGAAGTTGTTCAGGTAGAGCAGCAGGGTGACCACCGAACCCAGCAGCAAGGCCAGCAGGCCCAGCAGCCACCACAGCGCACGCCGGTTGCGGCCGCCCGTGCGCGCGGCTGACTGTTGCAACAAGGCAAAGTCAAACGAGAGGTCGGTAGCTGGAATGGTGGTCTGGGTCATGGATCAAGCAGGTGCTACATGATTCGCATGATAGTCTTTGGTGTACCCTAACAGGCCTGTGTCTCAACTCTCGTCAGGAGCTCGCCATGCGAATCCGAAGTTTACTTTTGCTTTTGGTCATCACGCTCACTGCTGCCTTCACGGCGCTCAACTGGCCTGTTTTTCTGGCCGACACGCCTTTGTCATTGGGCGTCAGCACGGTGCAGGCACCGCTGGGTTTGATCATGCTGGGCCTGGTGATTTTTGTGGTGGCCTATTGCCTGGTCTACGTGCTCTACCTGCAGTCCAATGTGCTGATGGAATCGCGCCGCAGCGCCAAAGAATTGCAGTCCCACCGTGAGCTCGCCGACAAGGCCGAGGCCTCACGCTTTACCGAGCTGCGTCATTTTTTGGAGGCTGACATGAAGCAACGCGAGGCTCTGGACAAAGCGGCGCAGCAGGCCGTGATAGCCCGGCTTGACGCGCTGGAGAACAGCTTACGCACCAGCGTCGAGCAGTCAGGCAACTCGCTCAGCGCCTACATTGGCGAGCTCGAAGACCGCCTGACACCCGATAAAAACGAGCCCGCCGCATTGCGCTAGAACGTGCGCCCACCTGGGCACGTCAGACTCCCACACTTCTTGCTCTATATGCTTTTTTAGGCATATCAAACTTGTTTGATATGGTTGACTGCCCGGTTTTAATGTAACAAAATACATTTGTGCAAAAGTATTAGACTTACTTTTCTCCCGCACAAACATCCCCTCGCAATCGCGCTTTTGAACACTCCGGTTTGACGCCGGTTGCGGCGTTGTTTGTCTTGAATTTTGACTTCCCAAGGAGCCCCCATGAA
>JAQSDS010000173.1 GCA_029946045.1 Rhodoferax sp. | reverse complement strand
GTACTTTTACGTCTGGCTGGACGCACCCATTGGCTACCTGGCCTCGCTGAAGAACCTGCTCGGCAAGCGCGGCCTGGACTACGAGACCTACATGGCCAACCCCGAACTGGAGCAGTACCACTTTATTGGCAAGGACATCGTCACTTTTCACACCCTGTTCTGGCCCGCCACACTGCACTTTAGCGGCCGCAAGACACCCGACAACATTTTTGTGCACGGCTTTTTGACCGTGAACAACGGCGAAAAGATGAGCAAGAGCCGCGGCACCGGGCTCGACCCGCTCAAGTACCTGAGCTTAGGCATGAACCCTGAGTGGCTGCGCTACTACCTGGCGGCCAAACTCTCGGCCCGCAACGAAGACATCGACTTCAACGCTGATGACTTCATGGCGCGTGTCAACAGCGACCTGATCGGCAAGTACATCAACATCGCCTCGCGTGCGGCCGGCTTCATCACCAAGCGCTTTGCAGGCCAACTGGGCGAGGTGACCGAAGACGGCGCCGCACTGTTGCACCAGCTGCGCAGTGAAGTCGACACCATCGAAGCTTTGTACGAGTCCCGTGAATACGCCAAAGCGCTGCGCGAAACCATGCTGCTGGCCGACAAGGTCAACGCCTATGTGGACGCCAACAAACCCTGGGACCTGGCCAAAAAGCCTGACCAGGAAGCGCGCTTGCAAGACGTATGTACCGTGTGTATCAAGGCCTTTCGCATCCTGACCTGCTACCTCAAACCCGTGCTGCCCGCGCTGGCCGCGCAAGTCGAAGCCTTCCTCAATATCGAACCGCTGAGCTACGCCAACATTGTCCAGCCGATGGCCACCGGCCATGTGATTGGCACTTATCAGCACCTGATGCAACGCGTCGACATCAAGCAGCTTGAGGCTTTGTTCGAGGTGCCAGAGCCGGTTGCGACGCAAGAGGTGGCCCATCCGGGTGGCGAGGCCATCGCCCCCAGCATCGGCATTGACGACTTTGCCAAGATCGACCTGCGTATTGCCAAAATTGTTGATTGCCAGGCAGTGGTGGGTTCATCAAAACTTCTGCAGCTGACGCTGGACGTGGGCGAATTCGATGACGCCGGACAACCCAAACTGCGCAACGTGTTCAGTGGCATTGCCAGCAGCTACCAGCCGGCACAACTGGTCGGCAAACTCACCGTGCTAGTCGCCAACCTGGCACCGCGCAAGATGAAATTTGGCGTGTCCGAAGGCATGGTGCTGGCCGCCAGCCACGCCGACGAAAAAGCCCAGCCCGGCATCTATGTTCTGGAGCCGTTCGCCGGTGCCCAGCCGGGCATGCGGGTGCATTGAGCCCATCGACAACATGATCCCCCTGCTGCGCGGCTGGACGGCAGTTCAGCGCACCACCCAGAGCAACCTGCATTTGGGCATCATGCTCTGCTTTGTTGCGGGTGCCGCCAATGCCGGTGGTTTTCTGGCAGTGGGCCAATACACCTCGCACATGACGGGTATGTTGTCTTCTGTGGCGGACAACCTGGTCACGGGCCAGATTTACCTAGCCCTGGCGAGCGTCGTTTCCTTGCTGGCCTTCCTGGGTGGTGCCATGACCAGCGCCTGGATGGTCAACTGGGGACTGCGCCGCAAGCTGCAAAGCGCCTACGGCCGCCCCTTGCTGCTGGAGGCCGCCCTGCTGCTGTTGTTTGGCCTGTTCGGCTCCGGCATCAGTTTTTTTGCGGTGCTGTTTGTGCCGTTGACCGTGCTGGTGTTGTGTTTCATCATGGGCCTGCAAAACGCTGTCATCACCAAAATATCCCATGCAGAAATTCGCACCACCCACGTCACGGGTTTGGTCACCGACCTGGGCATTGAATTGGGAAAGTTGTTCTATATCAACCGCCTGAACCGAGACACCCTGGTGCGTGCCAATCGCCAAAAATTGAGCTTGCTGGCCAAGTTGATCGGCAGCTTTTTCATAGGCGGGCTGGTCGGCGCCATTGGCTTCAAGCAAGTCGGCTTCATCACCACCGTGCCGCTGGCCATCCTGTTGCTGTTGCTGGTCTGGCACCCGGTGCTCAACGATGCCAAGAACTGGATCGACCCGCACCATCATTGAATCAGCGCACAGCCACCGTGACCAGCCTGTCGCTATCGACTCGGTTGATCGATACTACGGGGGTCCGAAACTCGGCCTGACGGCGCACCCCGTCTTTCATTTTTTTTATTTTTCCATCACGACACCTACCATGGCGACTACCGATTCCAACGCATCTGATTCCATCCAGTGGGGCGACGAATTTCTGCTCGGCTTCGGACCGATTGACACCGTGCACGAAGAGTTTGTTGAGCTGCTCGGGCGCTTGCAAGTTGCCGACGATGCTGCCCTGCCTGCGCTGCTGGACCAGTTTGCCGCGCATTGCACGCGGCATTTCGAGATGGAAAACAACTGGATGCGTGAGACCGAATTCCCGCCGCGCGAATGCCATATCGACGAGCATGCTGCCGTGCTGAAGTCGGTGCACGAGGTGCAGGAACTGCTGGCGCAAGGTGATGTCGACATCTGCCGCGATTTGGTGGCGCAACTGGCCGGCTGGTTTCCCAGCCATGCAGATCATCTGGACTCGGCACTGGCGCACTGGATGACCAAGAAGCGCCTTGGTGGCAAACCGGTGGTGCTCAAGCGCGGTCTCACGCTGCGCTGATCAGATGCAAAAAAGGCCGCTCTGCCAGAGTGAAGGCAAAGCGACCCGTGCGCAACGGTGCGCTGATTGAAGCGGACTTTAAAAAATTAAGGGCGCTCGGCACCCAGGCCATGCGGCGCCGGGATCAGGTTGACCAGGCGACGGAACAGCTCGCGAAACTCGCGCTGGGTATTGATGCCCACCAAGGGGTCACTGTTCGATTTGAAAGCCGCATTGATGCCCACCCAGTCTTCGGCGGTGAGGTACTTCTCGGCCAGCGGCAGGATCACCTGTTCTTCACGGGTCATGTGGGCCCAATGGAAATTGGCGTAGTCGTCAACGGCGCTGGCGAAGGCATCAAAATGGCCAGGGTCAGCCTGATAGGCACGCAAGCTGTCGGCGACCCGCGCAGTGACGGCGGTGCCGCGCGCATGCTCGTCTTCCAGAATATCAAGCTCAGTGGCTGCGTCCGGATGGCGAAGCCGCAAGGCCGGAAACAGGTACTGGTCTTCCTTGGGGTGATGCAGCTTGTCGGGAAACTGTTCGATGTAGGAAACGATGGACTGCAGCAGCGGAAAGTCTGGCGTTTGACCGCGGTTCTGAATTTCCTGAACCAAAAACTGCAAACCCTTGACCACCGAAGCCAGCGCCCGGTGTTCGTCTCTGATGATCGTGGCGGCTATTGACATATTGAAATTCCTTTTAAAAAGGTGTGCAAATTACACACCCAAGAGCTTGGGCAGCGCAGGGTCCAGCGCCACCTGTTCGGACGGACCCGACAGTTCCACCAGACCTTTTTGCAGCACGATAGCCTGATCGCTGTGCGCCAGCACGCGACGGTAATCACGGTCCACAATCAGCGTGGCAATGCCACTGTCGCGGATGTCAGCAATCACGTTCCAGATTTCGTTCACGATCAGCGGTGCCAGGCCTTCGGTGGCTTCGTCCAGAATGATCAGCTCGGGGTGCGTCATGAGGGCGCGCCCGATCGACAGCATTTGTTGCTCGCCGCCAGACAACTGGTTACCCAGGTTGGTCAGGCGTTCAGTCAGGCGCGGAAAGGTTGCCATGACGCGGTCATAGGTCCAGTCGTTGCGACCATCGCGCCCCGGGCGCGCCGACATCAGTAGGTTCTCGCGCACCGTGAGGTTGGGGAACACGCCCCGGCCTTCGGGCACATAGGCCACGCCCAAGCGTGCCACCTGGTGCGGTTTGAACTTGGACGCGTCTTCGCCGAACAGCGTGATGCTGCCCTCGCGCTGGGTCACGTGGCCCAGCAGCGTGCGGATCAGCGTGCTTTTGCCCATGCCGTTACGCCCGAGCAAGCCCATGGTTTGGCCGCGCGCAATTTTGACGTCGATACCGTGCAGCACATGGCTTGAGGCATACCAGGCGTGCAGGCCTTTGGCGTCGACCAGAAAATCGTTGCTTGTCATGTCAGTGTCCCTCCCCGAGGTAGGCTGTGCGCACTTCCGGGCTATTGCGAATAAATTCAGCATCGCCAGAGGCGATCTTGATGCCGTTGACCATCACGGTGATGACGTCGGCAATACGGAACACCGCGTCCATGTCGTGTTCCACCAGCAAAATGGCGTGGTCGGTGCGCAGCGCGTCGAGCAGTTTGAGCATGCGCTCGGTTTCCTCGGCACCCATGCCGGCCAGCGGCTCGTCGAGCAGCAGCACCTGGGGTTTGGTGGCCAGGCACATGGCAATTTCCAACTGGCGCTTTTGGCCATGGGACAACATGCCGGCCTGGCGGTCGAGCATGTTTTCCAGACCCGCGCGGCTGGCGGCGTCGTGCGCAGCTTCGGTGCTGAACGGACAGCTGTTGGCCGACTGCCACCAGAGCCAGGGTTTCTGGGCGCCCGCCTGGGCTGCCAGTCGGCAGTTCTCAAACACGGTGAACGTGGGGTAAATGGTGTTGCGCTGGTAGCTGCGCCCCAGCCCGGCACGCGCACGGCGCGCCTGCGGCCACTCGGTCACGTCTTGCCCCATCAACTCCACCGAGCCGCTGGATGGCGGAAACTCGCCTGAGAGCATGTTGATCAGGGTGGACTTGCCCGCCCCGTTGGTACCAATCACGGCATGCACCGTGCCGCGTGCCAACTCGATCGAGACGTCGTTGACGGCCACCAGTCCGCCCCAGCGGCGT
>JAQSDS010000172.1 GCA_029946045.1 Rhodoferax sp. | reverse complement strand
AGCAACTCGGGCACACCGTCGAAGATCTGGGTGCGCTGGGTCAGGTTGCGCTCGTAAATACAAAAAAATTCTTCGCGCAGGGTGTCGTAATCTGCGTGCTCAGGTGTCATGCCAAAGGCCACGCCCAGCAAGCCCCTGGCCCCGGCCCCGGCCATGGGGCGGTAATGTGCCAACGGCAGCGACGGCAAGCCACGCGCAACGCGCATGGCGTCTGCGGCTGCGGCCAGGTCGGGCGCGCTGTCGATCAGCGTGCCGTCCAGGTCAAACAGCACCGCTTGCACCTGGGAAAACAGGGCCACCTGGGCCGTCACGCTGGCAGACTCGCCGGTTTTTGCGTGGCCAGCAGGTAGTTAACACTGGTGTTGCTGTTGAGCCAGTAACGCTGCGTTAGCGGGTTAAACGACAGTCCCCGGGTGTGCATGACATTCAGTCCGGCACGGCGGCAAAAGCCGGCCAGTTCGCTGGGTCGGATGAATTTGGCAAATTCGTGGGTGCCACGCGGCAGCATGTTGAGCACATACTCAGCGCCCACGATCGCCTGCAAAAAGGACATGGGGTTGCGGTTGAGCGTGGAAAAAAACACCCAGCCGCCCGGCTTGACCAGGGTGGCGCATGCCTGCACTACCGAAGCCGGATCGGGCACATGCTCCAGCATTTCCATGCAGGTCACTACGTCAAAACCTGCGGGCTGCTCGGCGGCCATGGCCTCGGCACTGATCTCGCGGTATTGCACGTTTTTGGTTTCAGCGTCCATGGCGTGCAGTTGGGCAACACGCAGCACTTTGGTCGACAGGTCAATGCCGGTGGCGTAGGCACCGGAGCGGGCAAGCGAGTCGGCCAGAATGCCGCCACCACAGCCCACGTCAAGCACGGCCTTGCCCTGCAGTTCGCAGAGTTCTTTCATCCAGCCCAGGCGCAGGGGGTTGATCTGGTGCAGCGGACGAAACTCGCCCTCAGTGTCCCACCAGCGGTGGGCCAGGTCTGAAAATTTGGCCAGCTCGGCCGGGTCAGCATTGATAGTTGGGTTCATGCCTTGATTATCCGAAATTTAGCATTAACCTGACAGCCAAGGCCCAAAAACAAAACCCACCTCAAGGGTGGGTTTTGCGTGAACTGGACGGGTCCAGTCAAGTAATTAGGCCTTTTTGGCGTAGGCGCTGCACCAGCCTTTGGCTGCCACTTCTTTGCCGGCAAACAGTGGGCAACCACCCGAAGCAGCACCGGCCTTACCCTGGAACAGAGCGCAGTTGCTGCACATTTGAGTGGCCGCGTGTTTGGGGTATTTCTTGGCGTCTGCCTTGGCAGAGTCAGCCACATAGCCCAGACCCTTGGCGTTGGCATCGGTCTCAGCCACCATGGGGGCCGCAGCCATTGCAGCACCTGAAGCCAAAACGCTGGCACCCAAAACCGATTGCATCATGAATACGCGACGTGTTGTCATAGAAAAGTTTCCTTTGAGGTTGAAAAAAATTTGGCAGCTTGGCCTGCTGTAGGTCGAGTTTAACGCTTGAACCTGAACAGACGCTGAATGAAAACCCTAAATACCAAGGGTAAATCGGGCGCATTCAGCGTATTTTTACAGCGACTTCTTTCCGGCAGATTACGCTTTAGCTTATCGCAACGTGCTTGGCAAAGTCGGCTTTGAGGTCATTCATCGCATCCTGGCTAAGTCGGTTGCCGTATTGCCCAACGACGCGGCCAGCGCATTGATTAGCCAGCCAAGCCGCCTGCGCGTGGCTGTGGCCGTGCGTCACGGCGTACAAAAATGCACCGGCAAACATGTCACCTGCGCCGTTGGTGTCGATGGCCTTGACCTGTGCCGCTGGCACCTCGGTGACCTGGCCGGCTTCAATCACCAAGCAACCCTTGGCGCTGCGCGTCAAACACACGGTTTGCGCCTGTCGCCCAAGCTGCTGGCAGATTTGGGCGATATCCGTGGTGCCGCACCACACCTGGGCTTCTTCTTCGTTACAGAACAAAAAGTCGAGGTCGCGGCCAACCATGGCGTCCAGTCCGGGACGGCAAAAATTGATCATGCTCATGTCACTTAACGTGGTGGCCAGCTTGACCCCCGCCTGAGCCGCAATCGCGCGCCCCTTGATGGCTGCGGCCGAACCAGTGGGCGAAGCGGCCAGGTAGCCTTCCATGTAGTAAACACGTGCCTTGACAATGTCGTGCGGGTGCAGTGCCGTCTCGTCCATGTCTGCGGTCGCGCCCAAAAAAGTGCTCATGCTGCGCTCGGCATCCGGTGTGACCATCACCATGCAGCTGCCAGTTTGGCCCGCAGGCGCCTTGGTGTGCGTGAGGTTGGTGGCAACACCGTGCGAGAGCAAATCTTTGGTGTAGAAATCGCCCAGTTCATCATCGGCCACGCGGCAAGAGTAAAACGCCTTGCCACCGAGTTGTGCCAGGGCGACGACGGTGTTGCCGGCTGAGCCGCCTCCGGTGCGGTGCGACTTGACGCTGTGCACATGCTTGAGAAGTTCGGCCCGACGGGCGGTGTCTATCAGCGTCATGTGGCGCTTTTCGACACCAGCTTCCTGCAACTGGGCATCAGAGACTTCGTATTCGGTATCGACCAGTGCATTGCCGATGGCGTAGAGGTGGTACGTCATGCTTACTGCTCCACAAAAGCACGTTCGACCACAAAGTCGCCCTGCTTGGTGGTGTTGCCTTCCAGGAAGCCACGCTTCTCCAGAATATGCTTCAAGTCTTTGAGCAATGCCGGGCTACCGCACAGCATGGCGCGGTCATGGGCTGGGTCAAACTTGGGCAAGCCCAGGTCAGTTTGCAACTTGCCGGATTCGATCAGGTCGGTAATGCGGCCACGGTTTTTGAACGGCTGACGCGTGACCGTGGGGTAATACAGCATTTGCGCAGTCACCATCTCGCCCAAAAATTCGTGTTTGGGCAGGTCGACCGTCAGGTACTCGTAATAGGCCAGTTCGGCCACTTCGCGCACGCCGTGCACCAGGATGACCTTTTCAAACTTCTCGTAGGTTTCCGGGTCGCGCACGACGCTCAAAAACGGCGCCAGACCGGTTCCCGTGCCAAACAGGTACAGGTTTTTGCCAGGCAACAGGTAGTCAATCAACAGCGTCCCGGTGGGCTTTTTGCCAACTACCACCTTGTCGCCCACCTTGATGTGCTGCAACTTGGAAGTAAGCGGACCGTCTTGCACCTTGATGCTCAAAAACTCCAGATGGTCTTCGTAGTTGGCGCTCACAATGCTGTAGGCCCGCAGCAGTGGTTTGCCGTTTTCGTCACGCAGGCCGATCATGGTGAAGTGGCCGTTGGAAAAGCGCAGCGTCTCGTCGCGCGTGGTGGTAAAGCTGAACAACCGGTCGGTCCAGTGGTGGACGCTCAAAACGGTTTCATTCAAAAAAGCACTCATGGGATATCGTTTCAGTAAAAAATAAAAAGGATTTAAAGCTTGGGTTCGACCCAGCCCTGCACGCTGGCCAAAGCGGCTGTCAGCTTGGCGGGCTCGGTGCCACCAGCCATGGCCATGTCGGGTTTGCCACCGCCCTTGCCGCCCACCTGGCCGGCAATAAAGTTCACCAGTTCGCCGGCCTTGACCCTGGCCGTGGTGTCGGGCGTCACGCCCACAGCGATCTGCACCTTGGCACCATCGACCACAGCCAGCACGATGACTGCGGTTTTGAGCTTGTCCTTGAGCTTGTCCATGGTGTCACGCAGGGTTTTGACGTCGGCGCCTTCAAGCTGCGCCACCAGCAACTTGACGCCCTTGATGTCCTGCGCCTGCAAGACCAGGTCGTCACCATGCGCCGAGGCCAGTTTGCCTTTGAGTGCCGCCAGCTCTTTTTCAAGGTCACGCACCTGCGACAGAATGACTCCCACGCGGGCATGGACCTCGCTCGGCGTCACTTTCAGGGTGCCCGCAACACCACCCAGCATGCCTTCCATCTCCTGCACATAACTCAGGGCGTTGAGCCCGGTCACTGCCTCGATGCGGCGCACGCCAGAAGCCACGCCGCCCTCGGCCGTGATGCTGAACAGGCCAATGTCGCCGGTGCGCTGCACATGCGTGCCGCCGCAAAGCTCCCGGCTGCTGCCAATGTCGAGCACACGCACCGATTCGCCGTATTTCTCACCAAACAGCATCATGGCGCCGGTTTTCTGCGCTGATTCGATGTCCATCACCTGCGCCTGGGTGGCTGCATTGGCCAAAATTTCGGCATTCACACGGGCCTCTACTTCGCGGATTTCAGCGTCGGTGACCGGTGCATTGTGGGTAAAGTCAAAACGCGTGCGCTCAGCATTGACCAGACTGCCTTTTTGTTGCACATGGCCGCCCAGCACCTCGCGCAGGGCTTTGTGCATCAGGTGTGTGACCGAGTGGTTGCGTTGGGTGGCCAGGCGCAGCGAGGTGTTGACATGGGCCGTGACCGTGTCGCCCAGCTTGAGCGCGCCGCTCTTGAGCGCACCGTGGTGGCCGAACACGTCAGACTTGATCTTTTGCGTGTCCTGCACCTCAAACAGCGCATGGTCACAAAAAATAGCGCCGGCGTCACCCACCTGGCCACCGCTCTCGCCATAAAACGGTGTCGTGGCCAGCACCAGTACGCCGCTTTGGCCTGCATTGATCTCGGTGGCGCTGACGCCATCTACATAAATGGCCACCACTTCGGTGGCCGCCGTCAACTGCTCGTAGCCGACAAATGTATTGCCCGCCCCGCTGTAGTCCAGCGCCTTGTCCATCTTGAACTTGCCTGCGGCGCGGCCCTGGGCCTTTTGCTTTTCCATGGCGGCTTTGAAACCGGCCTCATCTACGGTCAAACCACGCTCGCGGCAGACGTCGGCCGACAAGT
>JAQSDS010000171.1 GCA_029946045.1 Rhodoferax sp. | reverse complement strand
ACTGGCCAGAATTTCTTCGTTCGTCTTAAACGACATATTGATCATCCAATACACCGGCAGCAAGGCAAACACAATGTAGGCTAGCATGAACAGATTGCGCATTTGAAAGCCCGGCTTATTCATGACCAACCTCCTTTTCCTGGGTTCCGACGCGCTGCATCCAGTTGTACAAAATGAAACAAAGCAACAAGATGATCAGGAAGTAAATCAACGAGAATGCCGCCGCCGGTCCAATGTCGAACTGCCCCACCGCCTTGATGGTCAGAAACTGCGACAAAAAAGTGGTGGAGTTACCCGGGCCACCGCCCGTAAGCACAAAGGGCTCGGTGTAAATCATGAAGCTGTCCATGAACCGCAACAGCACGGCAATCATCAACACACCGCGCATCTTGGGCAACTGCACATACCGAAACACAGCAAATTTACTGGCACCGTCAATGCTGGCGGCTTGGTAATAGGCATCCGGGATGGAACGCAGTCCGGCGTAGCCCAACAAGCCAACCAAGGGGGTCCAGTGCCACACATCCATCAGCAACACGGTGAGCCAGGCGTGGGTAGCATTGCCGGTATAGCTGTACTCAATACCCAGACCTTGCAAAGCCGCCCCCATCAAACCAATGTCGGTGCGTCCAAAAATTTGCCAGATCGTGCCAACCACATTCCACGGAATCAGCAGTGAAAGCGACACAATCACGAGCACAGCAGAGGCCTTCCAACCCTGCGCTGGCATGGACAGCGCCAACAAAATGCCCAGCGGCAGCTCAATGGCCAACACGGAGAGTGAAAAAGTAATTTGCCTCAACAACGCACTATGCAACTCTTCGTCGCGCATGATGGCTGCAAACCATTCGGTCCCGACAAACACCCTACGCTCGGGCGAAATGATGTCCTGCACCGAATAATTGACCACGGTCATCAGCGGAACAATGGCCGAGAAGGCCACACAAATCAAAACCGGCAAAATCAGAAACCAGGCCTTCTGGTTGACTGGCTTGATGGTGGTGCTCATGCCACGATCTCCTCATTTTTATAGAGGCAACTGTGTTTGCCCAGCACCTGCAACCAGACCGTCTCCCCAAGCTTGAAATGGGCGACATCCGACGACAAGCGCGCTTTCACACTTTGCCCGGCACAACTGGCGGTCAACATGACGTGTGTACCGACATCCTGCACTTGCACCACCGTCATCGGCAAGGCACCTGAAGCCTGGGGTGCGACCAGCGACACATACTCTGGACGCATGCCCAACTTGATTAGTCCTGACGGTGGCGACTGCCCCACCAGCCAGGGCAAGGTCATGCCTGCCACCTCAAACCCTTGCGGCTGGGCTTGCCCGGCCAAGAAATTCATTCCCGGCGAGCCAATGAAGTGACCGACAAAGGTATGGCTTGGGCGTTCAAACAGCTCGGCCGCCGACCCTACCTGTACGGCACGGCCGCGCGTCATCACCACCACCTGCTCGGCAAAGGTCAGCGCTTCCACCTGGTCATGGGTGACGTAGATCATGGTCAGCTTGAGTTCATGGTGAATTTGTTTGATCTTGCGGCGCAACTGCCATTTAAGATGCGGATCAATCACCGTCAGCGGCTCATCGAACAAAACCGCTGACACATCGGGACGGACCAGGCCACGACCCAACGAAATTTTTTGCTTTTGATCAGCAGACAAGTTCGCAGCCAATTGGTTCAACTGACCGCTCATCTCCAGAATCTCGGCGATTTCGCCCACTCGCTTTTTAATTTGTGCGCTGGGAACATGCCGATTACGCAATGGGAATCCAAGATTTTCTGCCACGGTCATGGTGTCATAAATCACCGGGAACTGGAACACCTGCGCAATATTTCGTGCCTGCGGCGACGCTCGCGTCACATCTATGCCATCAAACCGCACCGTCCCCTGAGACGGCACCAGCAAGCCCGACATGATGTTGAGCAAAGTGGTTTTTCCACAGCCAGAGGGCCCAAGCAGCGCATAGGCGCCGCCATCTTCAAACGTCATCTTCAATGGCAGCAGCGCATAGTCGCTGTCCTGTTGCGGTTTGGGAGCGTACGCATGTGCCAGGTCGAGTTCAATGCACGCCATGTCAACGCCCTCCGCCACGCACCGGAGCCAACAACAGCATCCCTTGCTCATCAAAAATATAAACCTGAGCTGGGCTGAGGTACAGGCTGACCTGGGTACCCAACTCAAAGTAATGCACCCCGGTTAGCTGGGCCACCAGATCACCCACCAGTGAATCTACGTGCACAAAAGTATCCGATCCTGATATCTCTGCAAGCTCAACTTTGCCGGGTAAAGCCACATCACCGTCCTGGCAATGCACCCGCAGCGCACTGGCGCGCAGTCCCACTGTCACCTTACCGAAGGACGTCTCGGGCAATGCCATGGCCAGCAATGGGCCGCCATCCAGTTGTACGCCTGCCGCAACCACGCGGGCAGCCAACAAATTCATCGGAGGGTCACTGAAAGCGCGCGCTACCCGCAATGACTTCGGCTTTTGAAAAACCTCTGCCGTGGGGCCATATTGCAGCAGTTCACCTTGATCCATCACGGCGGTGTAGCCTCCAAGCAGCAGCGCCTCCCCCGGCTCGGTGGTGCCATATATCACGGTGGATTCGCCTTCGGCAAACAGGGCGCTGAGTTCGTCGCGTAACTCTTCACGCAATTTGTAGTCCAGATTCACCAGGGGCTCGTCAAGTAACATCAACGGAGCGCCTTTCGCCAGAGCTCGCGCCAGCGCGACACGTTGCTGCTGCCCCCCTGAAAGCTCAGACGGATAACGATCCAGAAACATCTCGATATGCAACTTCTCCGCCAAAGCATTCACGCGTTTCTCAATGTTCTTTTCACCGCTCAATTTCATCGGTGAGGCGATGTTGTCGCGCACTTTCATGGATGGGTAGTTGATGAACTGCTGGTAGACCATCGACACGTTGCGCTTACGCACTGGTACACCTACCACGCTGCAATCATTGACCTTCACATCGCCATGACTTGGCGCATCGAGTCCTGCCATGATGCGCATCAAACTGGTCTTACCGGCCTGGGTGGCCCCCAACAAGACGGTCACAGCACCACTGCACGGCTGCAAATTCATGTCATAGAGCCAAGTCTGGCTACCGACTTTTTTGCCGATACCCACAAGCGTCAAATCCATCTTGCAACCTTTACTGACGAGATGTTATTCGTAATAAATTTCTTACTTCTTCGAATTATTGTTCGTTTTAATTCTTTTTTTATCGGTATTTACCCTATAAATATTCCTTTTGTTTCGTTTTAAAGTCCAGACTCCACATTGATCTCGTCAAAATACCCCCATGAAGCCCAATCCAAGACAGCTCAACTTAATGGCAGCAGTGCAGTCCCAAGGCTCGATGACAGTCGAGCTTCTTGCTGAAAAATTAGGCGTTACCCTGCAGACGGTACGCCGCGACATCCAGCGCATGGCCGACGAAGGCTTGCTGACACGTTTTCACGGCGGCGTCAGGGTGCCCGGCTCAACAATCGAGAACATTGCCCACCGACAACGTGAAAACCTGTATGCGGAAGGTAAAAATCGCATTGCCCAGGCAGTCGCGGCAGAGGTACCCAACGACTGCGCATTGATCCTGAATATTGGCACCACCACCGAGGCGATTGCCCGCGCCCTGCTTCACCACAGCGGATTAAGGGTAATCACCAATAACCTCAATGTCGCCATCATCCTGAGCGCCAATCCGAAGTGCGAGGTCATTGTGGTTGGCGGGGTGGTGCGAGGCCGCGACCAGGGTATCGTGGGTGAGGCTGCAGTGGACTTCATACGCCAGTTCAAGGTGGACATCGCGATCATCGGGATTTCTGGCATCGAGGCGGACGGATCCTTGCGCGACTACGACTTCCGCGAAGTCAAGGTATCGCAAACCATCATTTCCCATGCGCGAGAAGTTTGGCTAGCCGCTGACAGCAGCAAGTTCAACCGACCCGCGATGGTGGAAGTCGCTCACTTGAACCAGATCGACCGGTTGTTCACCGACGCACCACCGCCAGAACCTTTTCCAACCCTGCTGGCCGAAGCCCAAGTTCGTTACGAGGTATCGCGATGACCTATTTACTAGCCCTTGACCAAGGCACCTCCAGCTCCCGCAGCATTGTCTTCAACAGGCAAGGCCAAGTGGTGGCGCAAGCCCAGCATGAGCTCACCCAAATCTACCCGCAACCCGGCTGGGTTGAGCACGACCCGCTGGAAATCTGGCGCACCCAGCTGGCCACCGCCCGCGAGGCATTGGCCAGGGCAGGCATCACGGCAAGAGATGTGCGCGCATTGGGCATTACCAACCAACGCGAAACCACGGTGCTGTGGAACCGCACAACCGGCCTACCGATTCACAACGCGATCGTCTGGCAGGACCGGCGCGCAGAACCCACCTGCGTTGAACTTCGCGAACGCGGCCTGGCGGCCAGCATTCAGGGCAAAACCGGCTTGGTGGTAGATGCCTATTTTTCAGGCACTAAACTCAAATGGATTCTGGACCAGGTACCGGGCGCGCGACAGCAAGCCAAAGCTGGCGAGCTGGCCTTTGGCACCATCGACAGCTGGCTGATCTGGCAGCTCACGCATGGTGCGGTGCACAGCACCGATGTCAGCAACGCCTCACGCACCATGCTGTTCAATGTACACAGTAACCAATGGGACACTGAATTACTGCAAGCGCTCGACATCCCGGCTGCGCTGCTACCCAGCGTCAGGCCCTCCAGCGCGTTGTATGGCGAGGTCAGTGCAGATTTGCTCGGGGCGGCCATTCCGATTGGCGGTGTCGCGGGTGACCAGCAAAGTGCCCTGTTTGGTCAGGCCTGCTTTACGCCCGGC
>JAQSDS010000170.1 GCA_029946045.1 Rhodoferax sp. | reverse complement strand
CGTTCCGCACCACCCCGACGATTACGTCCATCGCATTGGCCGTACCGGCCGCGCTGGCCGCGACGGCCTGGCAGTGACATTTGCCGAGTTGCGTGACCGCCGCAAGATTTTTGACATCGAATCATTCAACCGCCAGCCCATCAAGGCCGAAGTGGTGCCAGGTCTGGAACCCAAGCAGCGCATCCCCGAATCACGCCCCAGCAGCTTTGGTGGCCGTGACAACCGTGGCGGTGGTGATTTCCAATCCCGTGACCGCAAATTTGGCGGCGGTGGCCGAAGTGGCGGTTTTGATGCGCCGCGTGGTCACTTTGACGCACCTCGCGGTGGCTTTGCCGACCGCAATGCCAGTGGCCCTCGCGTGGTGGGTGCAGGCAACTTCCAGCAGAACAACGGTGACGGTTTCGCCGGCCGTGAAGACCGCTCTTTCGCACCGCGTGAAAGCGCGCCACGTGAAGGCTTCAACTACGAACGCAAGGGTGGTTTCAACGACCGCTTTGCCGGCGACCGCAACGTGGGCGCAGCGCCTCGTGGTGATTTTGCCGCCCGCAAGCCTGCCTTTGGCAAGCCCGCGTTTTCCAAACCCGCTGGCGGCGGCAAAGTGTTTGTGCCGCGCGATGCACAAAAACGCTTTTCCAAAACCGACCGCTGATCAAAGCTAACAGTTGATCAAGCCCGCTGATTGAAAAGTCAGCGGGCTTTTTTACGCCCAAGGCCATGACATGTCAGCTGAAATCGCTTGCGTCACCGATCAACCACCAGCCAATACAGCGCCTTGCAAGCCACCCAGCACAATTGCAGCCACTTGCAGCAGCAACAATAGCACCAAAGGCGACAAATCAATTCCGCCCACCAGCGGCAAAACACGGCGGACAGGTGTTAGCAGGGGATCCACCAAGCGCGCCATCACGCCACTGATGAGCGACGACGTTGGCACCCAGGACAAAACGGCGTAAACAAGCACAGCCACAGTCAAGCCAGAAATGACCATGCTCAGCAAGCCGAACACAGCCAGCACCGACAACACAAACAGACCGCCACCCGCGCCAGCAATGAGCCAGAGCAGGGCGAATTTGGCCAGCAGTATCAAAAAAGCCGCTACCAAGCTGGCGGTATCAAGCGCGCCAAGCGCCGGCAACACACGACGCAGCGGCAGCACGATCCAGTCGGTCAGCGCAAAGACAAACCCACCGAGTGGATTACCCGAGCGGGCCGACATGGGAATACGCAGGAGCTGCATGTACAAACGCAACAGGCAGGCACCACCAACAACACCCACCACAACCTCAAGCAACAAGGAAATAATCTGATAAAGCATGGCATCAATGCGGGGTTGAGAAGCAATGGCAATGATAACGACAGGCGCGCTAGCTCTTAAAATGCAGCGTTCTGTCAAAACCGCCTATTGTTCTGCTGCCCGCCTGATGGCGTGAATGCAGATTTTATGAATTACCACATGTCTGACCATACCTCCGCCCCTTCGCACCATCCCGTCCCACAAGATGAAAACCAGTTGATCCTGGAGCGGCGCGAGAAGCTCAAAGCCCTGCGTCAGGCGCAGCTGGAGGGCAAGGGCGTTGCCTTCCCGAACGATTTCAAACCTGCCGACCATGCCTCCGACCTGTTTGCAGCGCACGTCGGGCAAACACCCGAAGGCCTGATTGAACAAGGTGCCATAGCCAAGGTGGCAGGCCGCATGATGCTCAAGCGCGTCATGGGCAAGGCCAGCTTTGCTACCTTGCAGGACAGCACCGGGCGCATCCAGATCTACATCAAGGGGGAAGACGTTGGAGCCGAGATCTACGCCGCTTTCAAACATTGGGACCTGGGTGACATCGTGGCAGCCGAAGGCCTGGTTTTCAAGACCAAGACCGGCGAGCTCTCGATTCACGCCAGCAGCATTCGCCTGCTGACAAAAAGCCTGCGCCCGATGCCCGACAAGTTTCACGGCATGGCCGATCAGGAGATCAAATACCGCCAGCGTTATGTGGACATGATGACCGATGAAGACACCCGCAAGCGCTTCGTAGCGCGCAGCAAGGCGGTGTCAGGCATTCGCGAATTCATGGTGGCGCACAACTTTCTCGAAGTTGAAACACCCATGCTGCACCCGATCCCCGGAGGCGCCAACGCCAAACCCTTCATCACGCACCACAATGCACTGGACCAGCAGATGTTCTTGCGCATTGCGCCTGAGCTCTACCTCAAGCGCCTGATCGTCGGCGGCTTTGACCGCGTATTCGAGATCAATCGCAGCTTTCGCAACGAAGGTATCAGCGTGCGGCATAACCCTGAATTCACCATGATGGAGTTCTATGCGGCGTACTGGGACTACCAGGACCTGATGACCTTCACCGAGGCCTTGATCCGCGATGCGGCGCACAAGGCAGTGGACTCGCTGCAGCTGAGCTATGGCGGCAGGGCGGTCGATCTGTCCAAACCGTTCGAACGCCTGACCATTCACGAAGCCATCTGCAAGTACACCGAGGCGGCCCAAGCGGTGGATGCCAACGATCTCAGCCTGGGACTGAGGGTGGACAACGCCGCCTGGCTCATCAACGCATTGCGCAAACTCGGTCTGACCGAGGCTAAAAACAAACTCTCCAGCCGTTCGCTGCCCAGCCTGCAGGTCATGTATTTTGAAGAAACCGTGGAAGAGCAACTGTGGCAGCCCACCTTTATCTGCGAACACCCAGTCGAAATTTCGCCACTTGCGCGCGCCAGCGACCACAAGCCGGGCGTGACGGAGCGTTTTGAGCTCTACATCACGGGTCGCGAATTCGGCAATGGCTTCAGCGAATTGAATGACGCCGAGGAGCAGGCCGCCCGCTTTCAGGCGCAGGTGGCCGCCAAGGACGATGGCGATGACGAAGCCATGTACTACGACCACGACTTCATTCGCGCCCTGGAATACGGCATGCCGCCCACCGGTGGCTGCGGCGTCGGGCTGGACCGGCTGATGATGCTGCTGACCGACAGCAGCAGTATTCGTGACGTCATCCTGTTCCCTGCCCTGCGCCGCGAAGCCTGAGGCAGTTTTCCATGCTGCAAGCCACTTGGCCTTACCCACGCTGGATCGCCCACCGCGGCGCTGGCAAGCTGGCCCCTGAAAACACCTTGGCGGCCTTTCGTCTGGGGGCCAGTCATGGTTATCGCATGTTCGAGTGCGATGTCAAACTGAGCAGCGACGGCGTCCCTTTTTTACTGCACGACGATAACCTGACGCGCACCACCAACGCCACCGACAAAATGGGGCCTGACAGCGACGTGATCGGTGGCCACCATCCTTGGGGCACGCTGGCCCAGCTCGATGCCGGCAGTTGGCATTCACGCAGCTTTGCTGGTGAACCCTTGCCCAGCTTTGAAGCCATTGCCCGCTACTGCTTGCGCAATGGGTATTTCCTGAACATCGAGATCAAACCCACCCCGGGCCTGGCGCGCCAGACCGGTGACGTGGTGGCCCGGCACGCCGCACAGCTTTGGCAAAACGCCAGCGTGCCACCTCTGCTGAGTTCATTTGAGGTACCGGCACTGGAAGCAGCCAGGGCGGCACAGCCCGATGTACCGCGCGGCTTGCTGCTCGATGCACTTTGGCCTGGCTGGCTGGAAACCGCGCAAAGCCTGGGTTGTGTCGCCATCATCTGTGACCACGTGTTGTGGGATCAGGTCACGATGACACGGGCCCAAAACGCTGGCTTCAAAACCCTGAGCTACACCGTCAACGATGAAACTACGGCCCGGCACCTGCTGGACCTGGGGATAGATGGCATCATCACCGACCGGGTCGACCTGTTTACGCCGGTCAGCCCTTGCGCATAAGCCATTGGCCGGTAGCAGCCGTGGCCACCAGGGCCAGATAAGTCAGCATCTTGCCGTCCTGACCCAACAGCGCCAAACCGAGGGCCAGCACCACTAGGCCCGCCATGAAAATGAGCCCGAACTGCGCACGGCGTGAAAAAGAAGAGTTTCTTTTCCCCGGCAAAAATCGGTCCAGCCAAGGCAGCAGCAAGGCCAACCAGAAAGCAGGGGCTGCAAAATTGACAGCGTGGTTCAACAACGCCAACATACCCATCAGCAAACCCCGGTGGAAAAGAAAAAATGACACAGATCAAAGCACATAGCGCCTGATTTTATAATTCAAGTATGGCAGTCTGGGCATTAGGCATCAATCACACGACCGCACCGCTCGATTTGCGCGGTCGGTTCGCGTTCGCCATCGACCAGGTTGAGCCCACTTTGAATGCCTTGCGCGGCGCCTTGACGCGCGTACCAGAGGCGGCACTGATCTCCACTTGCAACCGAACCGAGATTTATTGCGCTGGCGAACAGGCCCAGCTGGAACCCACCCTGGCCTGGCTGGCGCAATGTCGCGGTGTCCCTGCCGACCTGCTGCGCGCGCATTCCTACACCCTCAACGACGGTCTGGCGGCACGGCACGCCTTTCGGGTCGCCAGTGGACTCGATTCAATGGTCCTGGGCGAACCGCAGATTCTGGGTCAAATCAAAGATGCCGTGCGCGCCGCCGAAGCGGCTGGCGCCCTGGGTACCACGCTGAGTCAGCTATTCCAGCGTTCTTTTGCTGTCGCCAAGGAGGTACGCACCTCCACCGAGATCGGCGCCCACTCGATCAGCATGGCTGCTGCTGCAGTGCGCCTGGCCGGCCAACTGTTTGAGGACCTGAGCGAGGTCAAAATTCTGTTTGTCGGTGCCGGCGAGATGATCGACCTGTGCGCGACCCACTTTGCCGCCAAAAAGCCCAAAAGCATTGCCATTGCCAACCGCACCTTGGCGCGCGGCGAAGAGCTTGCAGCCAAATTTGGTGCCGAGGTGATGCGACTGGCCGACCTGCCTGAT
>JAQSDS010000169.1 GCA_029946045.1 Rhodoferax sp. | reverse complement strand
TCCGGAAGTAGCCTCGGTCTACGGCAAGGCGGGAAGAGCCAACACCGCCACCGACCCGGCCCCGACCGAGATGTTCGAGACCGTGATCAACCTCAAACCCGAATCCGAATGGCGCGCCGGCCTCACCACCGACAAGCTGATTGCCGAGATGGACAAAGCGCTGCAATTCCCCGGCGTGGCCAACTCCTGGACCATGCCGATCAAGGCCCGCATCGACATGTTGTCCACCGGCATCCGCACGCCGATCGGCATCAAGGTGTTTGGCAAGAACCTGGATGACATGGAAAAGCTGGCCCGCCAGATCGAGGCTGTGGTGAAAACCGTGCCCGGCACCAGCAGCGCTTTTGCCGAGCGCCTTACCGGCGGCTTTTACCTCAACATCGAACCCGACCGCGCGCAACTGGCGCGCTACGGGCTGGCGGTGGGTGACCTGCTCGACGTGGTGGGCACGGCGCTGGGCGGCGAAATGGTCACCACCACGGTGGAGGGCCGCGAGCGTTATGGCGTCACGGTGCGCTACCCGCGTGAACTGCGCAGCGACCCGCAGCAGATCGCCACCCAGGTGCTTATTCCCACCATGGACGGCGCCATGGTGCCGCTGGGCCAGTTGGCCAAAGTGGTGGTGGCCAAGGGTGCGCCCGGCATCCGCACCGAAAACGCGCTGCTGTCAGCCTACATCTACGTCGACATTCGCGACCGCGATATCGGCAGCTATGTGCGCGACGCCAAGAAAGCCGTGGCCGAACAAGTCACTTTCCCGAGCGGCTACTACGTCACCTGGAGCGGCCAGTTTGAAAACATGGAACGCGCTATTGAGAAAATGAAGGTGGTGATTCCGGTCACGCTGCTGTCGATCTTTTTGCTGCTGTACCTGAACTTTCGGCGCATCACCGAAACCCTGATCGTGATGCTGTCGGTGCCGTTTGCACTGGTGGGCGGGGTCTGGCTGATGTGGTGGTTGGGTTACAACCTGTCGGTGGCGGTGGCGGTCGGCTTCATTGCCCTGGCCGGGGTCGCAGCCGAGACCGGCGTCATCATGCTGATCTACCTTGACCATGCCTGGGAAGCCATCAAGACAAGGTGCCGGGCCGACGGCCGCGAGCCCAGCGTGACTGACCTGTACGCCGCCGTGATGGAAGGCGCGGTAGAGCGGGTGCGGCCCAAAATGATGACCGTGGTGGCCATCATGGCCGGCCTTTTGCCCATCATGTGGGGCACGGGCACGGGGTCAGAAGTGATGAGCCGCATCGCTGCGCCGATGGTGGGGGGCATGCTATCGAGCACGGTGCTGACACTGGCCGTGATTCCGGCGATCTATGCGCTGGTGAAGCAGTGGCGACTGGGGCGAGGGCTGGAGGGTTGATCCAAATTGCAAAGCCAATCACGCAGCCAGCGGCAACCCCATCTTCAGCGAATACCAGACAACTTAGCTCGAATACGCTTCGGGTTCTGGCGGCTGTCGAGCACTGCCACCACCGTAGCCACGTCGTCATTTACCTGGTAATAGATTGAGAATGGAAAGCGCTTGCCTGTCGTCCGGTGAAACGCACCTATCGGCTTGGGGTGAACGCCCGCGTAAAGGCTGAGCGAATCAATGTCTGCGTACAAACTGTCGAGAAAGTACCACCCCAGGCTTTCTTGCTGAACCTCGTAAAACTCGAATCCGTCGAGCAAGTCTTTTTCGGCGCCCGCGCTCAGAGCGACCTTCATTTCCGTTGGCTGACAAACCGTTCCGCTTGTTGGCGAATTAGTATCTTCGCCTCTTCCCAGGGGATTGGGGAGTCCGCACCAGTTTCAAGCGCTGCCAAGCGCTCACCCAAAACCTCTTCATGCCAAGCGGGGATGGTCTGCATTGCTGTTGTGTCGCGGCACAGCGAGTCCCACAGCGCTTCCATGGCTTGCAGTCGATCAGCCAAGGGCATGGCAACAAGTTCAGCGGTTTGCATTAGGACTCCATCTGCAGTTGGTTGATCGCTATATTAGCAAAATCGTTGAAGTGTTTGCTTATATGTGGGTCAGCGGCACCGGCTCCGAGGTGATGCGCCGCATTACTGCACCGATGGGTGGGTGGCATGGTGTCGTCAACCGTGCTGACGCTGGTGGTGATTCCGGCGCTGTATGCGCTGGTCAAGCAGTGGCGGCTGGGACGGGACACCACGATTAGATTTCAGCTTTGACGCGTCGTGCAGCAGTGCCAATGCTATTGCGACATTCCTGATATGCGCATAATGCCAGCCCATCACGCCAGGAACCCAACATGCACATTCCCCTCTGCGCCCACCAACCCGCTGCCGCCAGCGCACGCCAAACTGCCAACACCCATGCTGGAAGCCATTGACTGGCGCGCGCCCTGGCTGGCGCCGTGGCGCGCCCGGGGTGAGGCTGTGGCGCAAAGCGTGCGCGGCGGCATGACGCAGCCCGCTGCACTCAACCAGGCCGCGCTGGCACCCGTGTGCTTTGTGCCGCAAAGCGACTTGCCCAGCGGCGTGGCCTACGAGCAGTACATTTTTGACAGCGGGCGGGTGCCCACGCGGGACGGCTTGCACGACTTTTTCAACGGCCTGGTGTGGCATGCTTTCCCACTAACCAAGAAACGACTGAACACCTTGCAGGCAGCGCAAATTGAACGCAGCGGCATCCAGCCGGTGCGTGGCCCGGCGCGTGATGCCTTGACGCTCTTCGATGAAAATGCCGCCTTGCTGCACGCCCCCGACGCCCTGTGGCAGGCCCTGGTAGCCAAAGACTGGGCAACCCTGTTTGACGACCTGCGTCCACTCTGGCAACAAGCCCATTTGCTGCTGTTTGGTCACGCCCTCATGGAAAAGCTGGTGGCCCCCAGAAAGTCGATGACCGCCCATGTGTATCGCGTGCTGGCCGCTGACCCGTCCAGCAACAGCATCGACAGCTGGCTGGCACAAAACCTGAGCGCCGACACCTTGGCCACCAAACCCTTTGCCCATTTGCCGGTGCTGGGTGTGCCCGGCTGGTGGGCCGCCAACGAAGACCCAGCCTTCTACCAGGATGCCAGTGTGTTCCGTTTGCCCAAAGCGTGAAGCTGGCCTGGCAGCCAGCCCGAATGCCCCACCAGCAGCGGGGGACGCAAAGAAAAATTGATACGCCAGGCGCTATCTGCGCTCTGAGGGCACTATATTTCATGCTGTTGCACTTCCACTCAAGCAGGACACACCCGTGAACTGGTTCAAAAAACTCCTGCCCCACCGCCAGCCGCTGACGCCCGAGCAGCGCGCCCATGACCTGATCGCCGCCATCGACGCAGGCGGTCTGCCGCTGAATGCGGCGGTAGTCAACGACATTGCCCGTAAACTGGGGCTGGAGGTGTCGACCCGGGCGCGCATGGAAGACACCATCGCGCGCATTCGCCTGGCGCTCAAACGCACAAAAAACCACGCATGAAACTGATGAAACCATCCCAAGCAACGCGCCGGTTCCCACTGCACATCCACATCACCACGCTGTTTCTGGTGCTGACCCTGCTGGTGGGCGGCATCATTGCCGGCATCGGCTTCAAGCTGTCGCGCGACATGCTCGAAGCCACCGCCGCCGACCTCATCAACCGCGTCGGACGCGAGACCGGCAAAGAACTCACGGCCCTGATCGAACCCGCCGAACTGGCCACGTCTGCTGGTCAGGGAACTGGCCGCGCATTGCGCCTACCGGCGCGATGGCGAGCGCAATGTCACCACGCTCGAATTTCCCCTGGACCCGTTGTAACTTTTGTGAACCAAGTTCCATGCGAATCATTTTTGGCGTCCTGAGTCTTCTGATCGTGGTCGCTGTGCTTGGCACGCTGGCCAAAAAACAACTCACCGGGGTTTCTGCCATGGACCCAGCGAGCGCGCCGGGTGGTAATGCGCAGCAACAAAGCCAGCAAATTCAGCAGCAAGTGAAACAGTCGCTGGACGCCGCGATGCAGCAGGCCCGCCCGCCCGCCGAAGACAAGTAGCGTCGGCACCGCGAGGACAAGTCTTGAAGGCGCTCGGACCCCGTTACAAAAAACGCCTGTCGCGCGGCCAGCTCAGGCGCGAGCGCTCATAAAGGCCTCGAAATCCTGGGCTTCCAGGGGCCGGCTGTAGTGGTAGCCCTGCACCTCGTCGCAGCCTTGCGCTTTCAGGAAGTTCAACTGGGTTTCGGTTTCAACGCCTTCGGCAATGGTGATGAGCCCCAGGCTGTGCGCCATCTGGATGATGGCCTTGACAATGGCCTGATCGTCTGGGTCGTGCTCCAGGTCACGCACAAACGACTGGTCAATTTTTAGCTTGTAGACCGCAAAACCCTTGAGGTAACTCAGCGAAGAATAGCCCGTACCAAAGTCGTCAATCGACAGCTTGAAACCCTGTTGCGACAGCGCCTCGATGGTCTGCGTGGCCTGTGCCGGGTTCTTCATGGCCACCGCTTCGGTCAGCTCGAGTTCCAGCATGCCAAAGGGCATGCCCGACTCAGCCACCCATTGCGCCAGCGTGGCGGCCAAACCGGGTTGCACAAACTGCAAGGCCGACAGGTTGACCGCCACCTTGACCAGCGGCAAGCCGCGCGCTTTCCATGCCGCGAGTTGCCGCAAAGCCTCGCAGATCACCCATTCACCCAGGGGAATAATGGCACCGCTCAGCTCGGCCAGCGGGATAAATTCAACCGGGGAAATGGCTCCCAGCTTTGGATGTTGCCAACGTAACAAGGCTTCGGCACCCACCAGCCGACCGCTGCTGAGCGACAACTGGGGCTGGTACACCAGGCGCAGTTCGTTGTGGCTGAGCGCATGCCGTATGCCACTGCTCACGGTCAGCGCCCGAGCGGAGCTCTCCTGCATGTCAGGGGCGAAAAACCGATAGCTGTTGCGGCC
>JAQSDS010000168.1 GCA_029946045.1 Rhodoferax sp. | reverse complement strand
CATGCATCGCCTGGGTCCAGAAGTTGGATACCGGATTCTCGGTGCCATCGACCACACCGGCGGCCAACGCCCGGCGGGTTTCACTGAAAGCCAGCGTGACGGGCTTTGCACCCAGCGCACGCATTTGCGCCGCGATCACGCGGGAGGCCTGAACCCGCATGCGCAAGCCCGCAAAATCCTTGGGCTCCAGCAGCGGTCGGTTGGCACTCATCTGCTTGAAGCCGTTGTCAAAAAACCCCAGGCCCACCAGACCCTGGCGCGGCAGACCTTGCAGCAACTTTTTACCCAAGGGCCCCAGGGTGATGCGCCGCACCGCGTTCAGGTCGTCAAACAGGAAAGGCAGATCAAAGAGTTCGAACTCGGGCAAGCCGATGCGGCCAAATTTGGACAGTGAGGGTGCCACCAGGTCCACCGCACCCAACTGCAGTGCCTGCATTTCGTCATGGTCGCCATACAGCTGCGCGTTGGGATACACCTGCACGCCAATGCGCCCGCCACTGCGCTGCTCGACCAGCACCTTGAACCGGTTCGCGGCCAGTCCTTTGGGGGTTTCCTCGGCCACCACATGCGAGAAACGCAGGGCGATGTCGGGTCGGTTCTGTGCACGTGTGACCAGCGGCAGGGCTGCCCCGCCTGCCAGGGCGGCAAGGCAGGTGCGGCGACTGAAGGATTCAGACCAGACAGGGATGTTCACGGTAGCCGATTATGCGGGCATGGTCACTGGCTCTTCAGTTCCGGTTGCTTTGTTCGCAGCGCTCAGTGCCGGCGCAGGCGTCGCGTGATTGTTCAGGTGCAGGGTCTGGGTTGGGAAGGCAAACTCAATGCGGTGCTCGGCAAAGCTGCGCACCAAGTGCAGGTTGATGCCCTGCTGCACATTCATGAACACGTTGTAGTCGGGCTTTCGCACGTAGTAGACCGTTTCAAAGTCGAGTGAAAAGGCGCCAAAGCTCTTGAAGTGGGCACGGTCAAAACGGGCATCGGTTTGCGCTGTCACGGCCTGCTCAATGAGCTTCGGAATCAGTTCAAGTTTTTCCGCCGGGGTGTCGTAAGTGACGCCAATGGCAAACAATGCCCGGCGCTCGGCCATGCGCTTGTAGTTGTGGATGCGACTTTGCAGCAAGTCATTGTTGGACATGATGATTTGCTCACCGCTAAGGCTGCGCAGGCGCGTGGTCTTGAGACCCACATGCTCCACGGTGCCCATCTCTTCGCCCAGTATGATGAAGTCGCCAACGACAAACGGCTTGTCAATGGCAATGGTCAGCGAGGCAAACAGGTCCCCCAGTATGTTTTGCGCCGCCAGGGCGATGGCAATGCCGCCAATGCCCAGGCTCGCCACCAAAGCCGTGACGTTGATGCCCAGGTTGTCCAGCATCGACAGCAGCACCAGTACCCAAACCACGACCCGGCCCAAAAAGGACAGCAGTGACAGGGTCATGGTACGCGCACCCTGGTCTGCCTCGTCGCCCTGAGAGAAGTGGTTGCGCAGCCAGAAAATAAGCCCGCGCGAGGCCCAAAACCCCACCTGCAGGATCAGGGCGATGACAAAGATGCGGCCCACCCATTTTTCCAGCGCCGCTGGCAGGGTCAGAAAATGGCTGCCCAGATACAGGCCAATGGTGGCCGCCAGCAGGACGCGGGTGGCCGACAGCACGTCGATGAGGAAGTCGTCAATCACCGTCTCGGTGTTCTTGGCAACCCGCTCCAGGTAGCGCAGCACCAGCCAGCGCAGGGCCAGCAGCAGCAGCATGAAGGTGGCAGCGACCAGCAGGGCGTAGGACAGGTCGTTGAGGGTGTTGTTGTCGATGAGTTGTCGAAACATGGCGGTCAACTTATCTATGGAGCGGCCTCTTCCGCCTTGGGCGGCACCATGGCGGCGATCAGGTCGCTCATCGTGATGCTGCCCACCAGCTTGCCGCGGCTGTTGGTTACGTTGGCGGCGTCCTTGCCCTCGGCACTGAGCACGCGCGCGACTTCTTCAAGCACCAGGCTGGCGTCCACACTGGGGCCGTCCACAGCTATGCCAGGGGTCATCAGCGTACGGCAGCGGATCACGCGGCCGCGGTTCACGTCCTTGATGAAGCTGCTGATGTAGTCGTCTGCGGGCTTGAGCACGATTTGCTGGCCGGTGCCCTGCTGAATCACTTCGCCGTCGCGCAGGATGGCAATGCGGTCGCCCAGACGCAGCGCTTCTTCGAGGTCGTGGGTGATGAAGACAATGGTCTTGCCCAGTTCCTGCTGCAAGTCCAGCAGCACCGTCTGCATGTCACTGCGGATCATCGGATCCAGCGCCGAAAAGGCCTCGTCCATCAGCAAAATCGGTGCGTCGTTGGTCAGAGCTCGCGCCAGGCCCACGCGCTGCTGCATGCCGCCTGAGAGCTGGTTGGGGTAGTTGTCTTCGTAGCCCTTGAGGCCCACGCGTTCAATCCAGCGGGCGGCGGCGTCGCGGCGTTTTTTGTGCGCCACGTGCTGCACCTGCAGACCGTATTCAGTGTTTTCCTGCACCGTTAGGTGCGGAAACAGGGCGAAGTTCTGAAACACCATGGCCGTGCGTTCGCGCCTGAAATGGCGCAATTCACGGGCGTTCATGGCCATCACATTTTGCTCACCGGCCCAGAGCTCGCCGGCAGTGGGTTCGATCAGCCGGTTGATGTGGCGGATCAAGGTGCTTTTGCCCGAACCCGACAAGCCCATCACCACCTGAATACCGCCACCGGGCATGTCGATGTTGATGTCACGCAGGCCCAGCACGTGGCCGTGCACGTCACGCAGTTCCTGTTTGCTCATGCCTTGTTGCACCGCTGCCAAGTGCTGTGCCGGATTCGGGCCAAAGATCTTGTACAGGTGCTTGATCGAGATGTTCACCGAATTGCTCGGGACCGTGTTCGGCCCGCCAACTGCGCTGGATGTTGGGGTCTGGGTATCAGCCATGCACCACCTCCAGGTGTTTCTGCAGCCGCTTGCCGTAGGTTTGCGACACACGGTCAAAAATGATCGCAATGCCAACAATGGCTAGGCCGTTGAACATGCCCATAGTGAAGTACTGGTTGGCAATGGCCTTGAGCACGGGTTGCCCCAGCCCTTGCACACCAATCATCGAGGCAATCACCACCATGGCGAGCGACAGCATGATGGTCTGATTGATGCCGGCCATGATGGTCGGCAGTGCCAGCGGCAGCTGTACCTTGAACATCTTTTGCCACATCGAGGCGCCAAAGGCGTCAGCGGCTTCCAGCAGGTCTTTGCTGACCAGCCGGATGCCCAGGTTGGTGAAGCGAATAACCGGCGGTATGGCGTACACCACCACCGCAATCATGCCCGCCACCCGGCCAATACCCAGCAGCATCACCACCGGAATAAGGTAGACAAAACTCGGCATGGTCTGCATCACATCGAGCGCTGGGTTGATGGCGCGTTGCAGCCGGTCCCAGCGGCTCATGGCAATGCCAATGGGCAGGCCCGCCGCCAATGCCACCACCGTGCAGACAAAGATCATGGACACCGTTTTCATGGTGTCGATCCACATGCCAAAGTAGCCAATGGCGAGCAGCGTCAGCACCGTGCCGAACGTGATCTTCCAGGAGCGCGAGGCCAACCAGGCGATCAGGGCGATGGCCCCGATCACCAGCGGCCAGGGCGACTGGGTCATGAGGCGCTCCGAAAAAATCAGGAACTCGCGCAGCGGGTCAAACAGGCGCTCCAGCGTTTCACCGTATTCACGGGAAAAACTTCTGAAGCCTCCGTCGATGAAGCGCCGCAGCTGGCTGAGCTGCTCGGCGCCCATGGTGGGAAATTCAGCCAGGGTACGCATGGCGTTCAAAGGCTGGCCTTGACTTTTTCGGCCACGTCCGGGCTCACCCAACCAGTCCAGATCTCGGGTTGCGATTTCAGAAAGTACTTGGCACCGTCCTCACCGGTAGCCTGGTTGTCGCTCATCCAGGCCAGCAACTGATTCACCGTTTCATTGCGCCAACTGCGCGCTTCCAGGTAGCCGATGGCCGGGCCACCCGCCTTCTTGAAGCGGTCTGTGATTACGGTAAAGACCTCGGCCTTGGCCCAGTCGGTCTTGACCGGTTTGTCGCATTCGGCCTTGGTATTGCAGTTTTCAAAACCGGCCTTGTCAAAGGGCACGCCGGCATCAAGCTTGACCATCTCGTACTTGCCCAGGATGGCTGTTGGCGCCCAGTAGTAGCCCAGCCAGCCTTGCTTGCGCTCATAGGCCTTGGCAATGGAGCCATCGAGCCCGGCGGCCGAACCGGTGTTGATCAGCACAAAACCTTTTTTGGCGGCACCCCAGGCCTTGAAAGCAGCACCGGTGGTGAGCTGGCAGCTCCAGCCTGCCGGGCAGTTGTAAATGCCGCCCCGGTCTTTCACTTCAGGCGCCGGAAACAGTTTGGGTTGCTTCAGGGCGTCGTCAATGGTTTTGATCTCGGGGTGGGCGTCGGCGAGGTATTTGGGAATCCACCAGCCCTCCACGCCGCCGTCTTTCAGCGACTCGGCGGTGTAATGCAGGCGGCCTTCCTTGACGGCGGCATCCAGCGGTTGGCGCACCGCGTTGATCCAGGCTTCTGGGGCTACGTCGGGCTTGCCTTTTTCCATCATGGCGGTCAGTGTGGGCATGGTGTCGCCGGGCACCAGTTCCACGTCACAACCGAAACCGCTGCTCAGGATGAGCTTGTCAATGTGGGCCAGCACCTCGGCCGACTGCCAGTTCATGTTGGCCACCGTCACCTTGCCGCAGGCTTGCGCCGGCGCAGTTTCAACTGCTACCAACGGTGCGGCGGGCTCTTCTTTTTTGCCACAGGCGGCCAGAGTCACGACGGTTGCCAGCACGGTCAATGAGAGTTTGGGGAAATGGTTCATGG
>JAQSDS010000167.1 GCA_029946045.1 Rhodoferax sp. | reverse complement strand
TGGATTTCCCGATTCGCATTGACCGTGATGCGCTCACCCTGGGTTATGCCGGGGTCTATGGCTCTTTCTTGCTGTTTGCCAAGCGTGCCGAGAAGAAGTACGGCGTGAGCGCCCGCGACATTCTGGTCGAAATGGGACGCCGTGGCATGGTGGGCGGGCAGGAAGACATGATCGAAGACACCGCTATGACGCTGGCGCGGGAACGCAAACAGGCTTAATCAGTTGGGGTCAGAGCACGTCGCTACGCGAGTGGTCTGACCCGCAAAGTATTCAGAAGGGGTCAGAGCGCATTGCTACACGAGTGGTCTGACCCGCAAAGTACTAGAAAAATCAGGAACACCATGAAACTCGATATCCAAACCATCAACGCCCTGGCCGACCGCCTGGAAGGCTGCCAACTGCAGCAGCAAGACACCACCAAGATCACCGACGACCATCCTGACATGGACTGGGACGACGCCTATGCCATTCAGGACGAGATCCGTCGGCGTAAGCTGGCCCGAGGCCTGCGCATTGCTGGCCTGAAAGCCGGCCTGACCTCGCACGCCAAGATGAAACAAATGGGCGTGAGCACGCCGGTGTTTGGCTTCATGACCGACGACTACGCCGTGGCCGACGGCGGCGAATGCAAGGTGAGCGAGTTGATTCATCCCAAGGTCGAGCCCGAGATTGCCTTTGTCACCAAAACCGAGCTGCGCGGCCCAGGCTGCCACATTGGCACCGTGCTGGCCGCCACCGACTTCGTCATGCCAGGCATCGAAGTGATTGACAGCCGTTACCGCGACTTCAAGTTTGACCTCAAAAGCGTGGTGGCCGACAACACCTCGGCGGCGCGCTTTGTGGTGGGAGGCCAACCCATGACCGTTTTTGGTGCCGACCTGCGCACGGTCGGCATCGTGCTGGAAAAAAATGGCGTGCCGGTGGCCTTTGGTGCCGGTGCTGCCGTGATGGGCCACCCGGCTGCGGCCATTGCGGCCCTGGCCAACCACTTGGGCGAACGCGGTGAATGCATTCCGGCAGGCACCTTGATTCTGTCCGGTGGCATCACCGAAGCGGTTTCGGTGCAGGCCGGTGACAACGTGACCCTGCGCGTGCAGGGCATGGGCAGCACCAGCATCCGTTTCGTTTGATTATTTAACCACCTTGACACTTTGAATTAGCAGGAGCAAGACATGCCATTCGCCCAAATCTACCTGATGGAAGGCCGCACTGAAGAACAAAAGCGCGCCGTGATCGAAAAGGTCAGCGCCGCGCTGGTGGAGGCGGTAGGCGCCCCCATCGCCAACGTGCGCGTCTGGATTACCGAGGTTCCCAAAGAAAACTGGGGCATCGCTGGCGTCAGCGCCAAAGATCTGGGACGCTAGCGGCCCAGGCTGTCAGGCACGAAGCTTGCGTCACCGCGGTGGTGTGGTCTGAAGCCCCCGCCGCTCTGACTGGCCAAGTCATCGAGGACGCAGGTGCTTTGGCATACGCGTCCCGTTCTGCGTTGACGAACCGTTTTTTAACTTGACACCCCTTCCCCACTCGCCATGAAAAAAATCAAGAGCATCCTGGTCGCCAACCGCAGCGAAATCGCCATCCGCGTGCTGCGCGCCGCCTCTGAAATGGGCATCCGCACGGTGGCCATCTTCTCCAACGAAGACCGCTTTGCGCTGCACCGTTTCAAGTCCGACGAGTCCTATCTGGTCGGTGCCGGCAAGAAGCCAATCCAGGCCTACCTGGACATTGACGACATCATCCGCATCGCCAAGGAAGCCCAGGTTGACGCGATTCACCCCGGCTACGGCTTCCTGTCGGAAAACCCGGACTTTGCCGATGCCTGTGCCGCTGCCGGCATTGATTTCATCGGCCCCAAGGGCGATGTCATGCGCACGCTGGGCAACAAGGTAGCGGCCCGTGCCGTGGCCGTGGCGGCCGGGGTGCCGGTGGTGCCGGCCACGGGTGCTTTGCCCGATGACATTGAAGGTGCCAAAGCCATGGCGGCCACCGTGGGTTACCCGCTGATGCTCAAAGCCAGCTGGGGCGGCGGTGGCCGGGGCATGCGGGTGATTGAGACCGAGGCCGATCTGGCCCCCATGATGGAATTGGCCAAACGTGAAGCGCTGGCGGCCTTTGGCAACGATGAGGTCTATCTGGAAAAATTGGTGCGCCGGGCTCGCCACGTCGAGGTGCAGGTCATGGGCGACCAACATGGCAATCTGGTGCATTTGTTTGAGCGTGACTGCTCGGTGCAGCGGCGCAACCAAAAAGTGGTGGAACGCGCCCCCGCGCCCTACATGGATGAAGCCACCCGCCAGGAGCTCTGCGAGTCGGCCCTGCGCTTGGCCCGCGCTGCCCACTACAGCCACGCCGGTACGGTCGAGTACCTGTATGACGTGGACAGCGCAAAGTACTATTTCATCGAGGTCAACCCGCGCATTCAGGTCGAGCACACCGTGACCGAAGTGGTCACCGGGGTCGACATTGTGAAGGCGCAGATTCGTGTCACTGAAGGTGCCAAAGTGGGAGACGATGACTCGTTCATCCCGTTTCAGAAAGACATCAGCCTGCGCGGCCACGCGTTGCAATGCCGCGTCACCACCGAAGACCCGGAAAACAACTTCACGCCCGACTACGGCAAGATTGCCGTGTACCGCAGCGCGGCGGGTTTTGGCATTCGCCTGGACGCGGGCACCGCCTATGCCGGCGCGGTGATCACGCCTTATTACGACTCGCTCTTGGTCAAGGTCACGGCCTGGGGTCACACCCCCGACGAGGCGGCCCAGCGCATGGACCGGGCGCTGCGCGAATTCCGCGTGCGTGGCCTGGCGACCAACTTGCAGTTTCTGGAAAACGTCATCGCCCACCCGCTGTTCCGCTCGGGCGAGTGCACCACGCGCTTCATCGACACCACACCGGAGCTGTTCAACTTTCAGAAGCGGCGTGACCGCGCCACGCGCCTGCTCAAGTTCCTGGGCGAGGTGGCGATCAACGGCAACCCCGAAATGAAAGGCCGTACGCTGCCCAAGTTGCCGCTGCCGCTGCCGATCAAACCCATCTGCGACCTGAGCTTGCCGGTGCCCAAAGGCACGCGCGACCTGCTCAAGGAACTCGGTGCCAGGGGCTTTGCCGACTGGATGAAAGCGCAGCCGCAGGTGCTGCTGACCGACACCACCATGCGTGATGCGCACCAGTCGCTGTTTGCCACCCGTATGCGCAGCGACGACATGACGGCGATTGCGCCGCATTACGCACGCATGCTGCCGCAGCTGTTCTCGCTGGAATGCTGGGGCGGTGCCACCTTTGACGTGGCCTTGCGCTTCTTGAAGGAAGACCCGTGGGAACGCCTGGCGCGCCTGCGCGAAGCCACCCCCAACATCCTGTTCCAGATGCTGCTGCGCGCCAGCAACGCGGTGGGTTACACCAATTACTCGGACAACGTGGTGCGCTACTTTGTCCAGCAGGCGGCCAAAAACGGCGTCGATGTGTTCCGCGTCTTTGACTCGCTGAACTGGGTCGACAACATGCGCGTGGCGATGGACGCGGTGATCGAGACCGGCGCGCTGTGCGAAGGCACGCTGTGCTACACCGGCGACCTGTTCGACCCCGCGCGAGCCAAGTACGACCTCAAGTATTACGTCGGTCTGGCCAAACAGCTGGAAAAAGCCGGTGCCCACATTCTGGGTATCAAGGACATGGCGGGCGTGTGCAAGCCGCGCGCCGCGGCAGAGTTGGTGCGCGTGCTCAAACAAGAGGTGGGGCTGCCGATCCACTTCCATACCCACGACACCAGCGGCATCTCGGCGGCCTCGGTGTTGGCGTCGATTGACGCCGGTTGCGACGCGGTGGATGGCGCCCTGGACGCCATGAGCGGCCTGACTTCACAACCGAATCTGGGTTCGATCGCCGCTGCCCTGCAAGGCTCGGCGCGCGACCCGGGGCTGGACTTGCAGGCCATGCAGGCGCTGTCGCATTACTGGGAAGGGGTGCGCCGCGCCTATGTGCCGTTTGAGGCTGACATCCGCTGCGGCACCTCCGACGTTTATAACCACGCCATGCCCGGGGGCCAGTACACCAACCTGCGCGAACAGGCCCGTGCCATGGGTCTGGAGCACCGCTGGCCCGAGGTCTCCAAGGCCTATGCTGATGTCAATATTTTGTTTGGCGACATCGTCAAGGTCACGCCGACCTCCAAGGTGGTCGGTGACATGGCTTTGTTCATGGTCGCCAACGACCTCAAACCCCAGGACGTCAGCAACCCGTCGCGCGAGGTGGCGTTCCCTGAGTCGGTGATTTCCCTGTTCAAGGGCGAGCTGGGCTTTCCGCCCGATGGCTTTCCGAAAGCGCTTGAGCACAAGGTCTTGCGCGGCGAAGCGCCGATGCAGGGGCGCGCCGGCGACCATTTGCCGCCGGTCGATCTGGAAGCCAAACGCTTGGAGGCCGAGCACGCCGTGGGCCGTAAACTGAGCGACACCGATCTGGCCTCGTACCTGATGTACCCCAAGGTGTTCAAGGACTACGCCGAACACCGTCGCCAGTTCAGCGACGTGTCATTGCTGCCAACCTCGCCTTTCTTCTATGGTCTGCTGGACCGCGAAGAAATCGCCATCGACATCGACAAGGGCAAGACCCTGGTGGTGCGCCAGACCGGCCGATCCGACACGGTGGATGAAGAAGGCAAGATCAAGGTGTTTTTTGAACTCAACGGCCAGCCGCGCACGGTCCGGGTGCAAAAGGCTGGTCTGGTCGGGACCGGCAAAATCAAGCTCAAGGCCGAAGAGGGCAACCCCAAGCATGTCGGCGCACCGATGCCCGGCATGGTGGTGACGGTGGCGGTCAAGGTCGGCCAAAAAGTGGCCAAGGGCGACCCGTTGCTGTCGATGGAAGCCAT
>JAQSDS010000166.1 GCA_029946045.1 Rhodoferax sp. | reverse complement strand
AATCAACAGCGTGCCAGCTGGAAAAGCAATTTTGTGGGTCTGGCTGGCGTCAATCACGCCCAGGCCACCGGCCAGCATGATCGGTTTGTGGTAGCCACGCTGCTCGGTCTGCGGCTGCGCCATGCCAGCAGCGTCCTTGAGCGTGTAGCTCAAGGCTTGTTCGTACTCGCGAAAGTAACCCAGCAAATTGGGTCGGCCAAACTCGTTATTGAACGCCGCCCCGCCAAGCGGCCCCTCGACCATGATCTGCAATGGGCTGGCAATGTGCGCCGGCTTGCCGTATTTAATTGGGGTCAGATTCCAATTATTTTCATCTTTTGGTTTGGTCGAATTAATTGGAATCTGACCCCAATTGATTTTGGAAACGGTGAAACCGGTCAGGCCGGCTTTGGGTTTGGAGCCGCGGCCAGTGGCGCCTTCGTCACGAATCTCACCACCGGCACCGGTCGAGGCACCCGGAAAAGGTGAAATGGCGGTGGGGTGGTTGTGGGTTTCCACCTTCATCAAGATGTGCTGCAAAGCACTACTTTTTTGGTAGCTGCCCATGTTGATGCCAGAATCGCCCAGGCTGGCCCGGCTGCTGAAGCGCTCAACCTGGCCACCGGCCATCACCGAGGCGTTGTCCGAATAAGCCACCAGCATGTGCTGCGGGTTGGTCTGGTGGGTGTAGCGGATCATGCCAAACAGGCTGTTGGGCTGGGCCACACCGTCAATGGTGAACTGGGCATTGAAAATTTTGTGGCGGCAGTGCTCACTGTTGGCCTGGGCGAACATCATCAGCTCGACATCGGTCGGGTTGCGCTGCAACTGGGTGAAGGCCTGCACCAGGTAGTCCATCTCGTCGTCGGCCAGTGCCAGACCAAACTCGGCGTTGGCAGCCAGCAGCGCGTGCTTGCCACCGGCCAGCACGTCGACATGGGCCATGGGCGCAGCGGGCAGGCTGGCAAACAAGCCAAACGCCATGGCGCGGTCAAACATCACGCTCTCGGTCATGCGGTCATGCAGCAGGGCGGCCACTTGCGCCAGTTGCCCCTCGGTCAGGGTCGGCTTGCCGAGCAAGCCGGTTTTGAGGCTGATACGGTATTCCACCATGCGCTCCACCCGGTGCACCGCCAGGCCGCAGTTATGGGCAATATCGGTGGCTTTGGAAGCCCAGGGCGACACCGTACCGAAACGTGGCGTGACCACAATCAGTGGGCCATCGAGCGGGCCGGCATAGGGCTCGCCGTAGTTCAGCAAAGCGGCCAGTTGCTGCTGCAGCGCGGCGCTGGGCGCCTCGTCCGAGCAAACCAGATGCACATGGCGCGCGGCAATGCCACTGATCTTTTCATGCACGGCTTGCAGTGCGGGCAGAAGTTGTTGAACACGGAAAGCGCCAAGAGCGCTACCGCCCTCATAGGAGGTGATGTGCAAAGTCAATTGGAGGGCCTCAGGGAGCGACTGACGAAAGGATGAAAGTGCATGGCAACAGGCTGTCACCATGCAAAAACTTGCCGGATTTTAACTGCCGCTCAGACGCCGCGGTACAGCCAGGGCTGATCCATCAAGCCCTCACCGCGAATTTTCATGGCAGCATTGCGGCCAAAGGCCATCAGCCCACTGGCATGAAAGATCTTGCCGTTGCGAATGGCCGTGGCTTGTACCCGGGCATTGCGTTGCCAGCGTTGCTGCGCGTATTGGCGCAGCAGGCCAGGCACCAAAGCAGCCAGGTCACTGTGCTCCTGTGCGCCAGCAGATGGCCCGCCTTGCTCCAGCACCCGCCCCAGTACGGCTGCGTCTTCAATGGCCATACCAGCGCCCTGGGCCAGATAAGGCACCATCGGATGCGCGGCATCGCCCAACAGGGCGACGCGGCCATCGCCTTGCTCGCGGCCACTGCGCATGGGCGGGCGAATGCTCAAGGCCCACAAACGCCAATCCGGCACCGCCTGGATCAAGTCATGCAGCGGTTTGCAAGTGGCCTGCAGGCGTTGCTGCAGTTCGACCGCATTGCCGCTGTGGTCCCAGTGCGACATGTCGCCTTGCACCTGACCGTGCACAATGGCCACCACATTGAGCCAGTCGCCACCACGCACCGGGTACTGCACCACATGCATTTTTGGCCCCAGCCAGGCGGTCACTTGCGAACTGCGCAAGTGCACTGGCAGACGCGCCTGCGAAATCAAGGCCCGGTAAGCCAGGTGCCCGGTTGGCTGCGGCACGCCGTCGGCCAGCAACTGCTGGCGGATGCCGCTCCAAGCGCCATCGGCAGCCACCAGCAGGTCACCGCGCTCGATCTGGTCGGGGGCTAGTTGCAGTGCGACATCATGCTCGGCCTGCTCGAAGCTGATCACCGAACTGTTCAGCCTGAGCGTCGCCCCACCCTGCTGGTGCAATGCAAGCAACAGCAACTTGTGCAGATCGGCACGGTGGATAGTGAGGTAAGGTGCGCCATAACGCCGTGTCATGTCGTCGCCAAGGCGCAAGCTGCCCAGCACCGCGCCCGAACTGGCGCTGCGCACCTGCAGCCGGTCCGGGAAAGCAGCTACCTCGGCCAGCGCCCGCTGCAGGCCCCAGCCGTGCAAAACTTTCACCACATTGGGGCTCAGCTGGATGCCTGCGCCAAATTCAGAAAATTCGGCGCTGCGCTCAAACAAAGCCACCTCAGCACCCGCGCGACCACAGGCCAGCGCGGCACTCAGGCCGCCAATACCGCCGCCTGCTATCAGTACTTTCAACATCTCAAGTCTCGATTTCTTTTGAAAAATGGCCTATTGTCAATTCCCAACACTGCAAAAGGCTGACAAGGGTGCGATACAAACTGATTCCACAAGGGCATGGCATCCGTCGGGTGATACGCTCAGCAGCAAGCTCCCGCCCGACGCTTTCGCTACCATGCCGCTGAAATTAACCCAAGGAAGCACACCATGGCGCGATGGATTACAAATTTGCTGTTGGCGACCCTGGCCTGCCTGGTGCTGCCAACCTTTGCCCAGCCACTTACGCACCAGGTGGTTGCCAAGGGTTTGACGCACCCGTGGGCGCTGGCGTTCTTGCCCGAGGGCAGGTTTCTGGTCACCGAGCGCCCGGGGCGCCTGCGCGTGATTGAAGCCGATGGCCGGGTCAACCCGGCGCTGAGCGGCCTGCCCGAGGTTGCTGCCAACGGCCAGGGCGGCTTGCTTGATGTGCTGCTTGACGCCGACTTTGCCCGCAACCGAACCCTGTTTTTCTGCTTTTCAGAGCCCGGTGTCGGCGGCAACAGCACGGCACTGGCACGGGCCAGGCTGTCGGCCGACATGACCCGGCTGGAAGACGTGCAGGTGATCTTCAGCGCCAAACCCAAGATGTCCAGCAGTGCACACTTTGGTTGCCGCCTGGCCGAGAGCCAAAGCGCAGGCCAGCCCGACGGCCTGCTCTTCATGACCCTGGGGGAACGCTACGTGCGCAAGGACGACGCCCAAACCCTCGGCAACCACCATGGCAAGATCATCCGTATTTTCAAAGACGGCCGCGTGCCGCCGGACAACCCGTTTGTGCGCACCAGCGGGGCGCTGCCCGAAATCTGGTCTTATGGCCACCGCAACCCACAGGGCTTGGTGACGGCGCCCGACGGCACACTCTGGGCGCACGAACACGGGCCCCAGGGCGGCGACGAAATCAACCTGATCACAGCGGGTCGCAATTACGGCTGGCCGGTGGTCACTTACGGTGAAAACTACGGCGGCGGCACCATTGGCGCCGGGCTCACAGCCCAAGCTGGCATGACCCAGCCGCTGCACTACTGGGTGCCATCGATTGCGCCATCGGGCATGGCCTTTGTCACCAGCAGCCGCTACGGCAGCCCATGGGTGGGCAACCTGCTGGTGGGTTCGCTCAAGTTTGGCTATCTGAACCGGATCGCGCTGTCAAAACCGTTCAGCGGCCAGGTGCTGCGCGAGCACAAGTTGCTCGCCGAGCTGGGGCAGCGTATTCGTGACGTGCGCCAGGGGCCGGATGGTTTGATCTATGTGCTGACCGACCAGGCCCAGGGCAGCCTGATAAAACTGCTGCCGCCCTGACACAACAGCCATCGATTGCCTCAAAACAGCCTTCGGCCCGAGGGCGGGCCTCCTACAAAATTCAGGCGCCCTGTGGAAACAGCACCCTGTGGAAACAGCACCCTGTGGAAACAGCACCCTGTGGAAACAGCGCCCTGTGGGAGCGGCGCCCTCGCCGCGATTGCCCCCCCCAACAGCCTTCGGCCCGAGGGCGGGCCTCCTACAAAATTCAGCTGCCGACCCAGCTCACTTCAAGCCGGTCCCGGCCGGTCTTTTTAGCGCGGTACATGGCTGCATCGGATTCTGCCAACAACTCACCAAACGACTTCTGCCCGGCCAAGTGGCTGGCCCCAATGCTGACCGTGTAGGCAACACATTTGCCCTCAAAAGTCACTGGTTTGGCACGAATTGCGCCCAGAATACGGTTGGCCAGCGCGCAGCCACCCTCTTGCGTGGTATTAGGCAGCAACACGGCAAATTCCTCGCCGCCTATGCGTCCGATCACATCAGAGTCACGCAACACCTCCTTCACGGTGTCGACAAAGCTCTTCAGCACCGCGTCGCCCGCAGCGTGCCCATATCTGTCGTTGACATCTTTAAAGTGGTCCAGGTCCAGCATCAGCAGCACCAGCGGCAAGGCATAACGCAGCGAGCGGGCCAACTCCTGCTCGGCAAGGTTAAGGAAATTTTGTCGGCTCAAGGCACCCGTCAGATGGTCCACGTTGGCCAGTGCCAGACTGGCCAGTTGGGTCAGCTTGAGGGTCGTCACATCTTCATGGGTCACCACCAGACGGTGCGCGTTGTCGTTGACCGGGGTGATCCTGATCGCGAACCAGCGACCGCATTGGCTCTGGAT
>JAQSDS010000165.1 GCA_029946045.1 Rhodoferax sp. | reverse complement strand
GCTTCAAGCGGACCACGGCCAGGCGCTCATCTCGGGTTTGCGCCGTGCCGGGCAAGTCGTAGTCAGCCGAGGCCTGCGGCACCCAGCCCTCCCCCAGCAGCCGATCCGCCACGCGCGTGGCACTTTGCAGCGCACGGGCATGGGGTGCCACCATCCCATCGACATCCTTGGTGCGCACGGCTTGCGCCGAGTCTCTGAGCAGCTGGTAACTCGCTGCCAGGCTTCCGACAATGATGATGTCCGCGCGCAAGTCTTGCGAAATTGCGCTGGCGACCATCGCCAGAACCTGGTTGGGCGTTATGGTGTCGTCCATTTTTTCTCCTTGGGCTGGGTCGTTTGCGCGGTCAAGTGGCTAATGAGGTCCAGCGCCTGGTGGGTCAATCCTGCCTGCCACAGGTGCACCAGGCAATCGAGCACGTCGGCCCAAACGTACCCATCCAGGACATCAAAGTAGCTCTTGCGCCTTTGCGTGAAATGCACCACCACGTGGGCATGACCTTCAGCCGAGTCATCGCGCATCAAAGCTGGGTCGAGTTGCGCGATGAAGGACAGATCCGCGTGCGACGTGCCATGGATCATTAAGTCCAGCCGGGGTGCCCCGGTGATGTCAATCCCTGGGTAGTGGCGCATGGCACCGAGCACGCCGCCGATGGCCACATCTGGTCGCGCCAGGGCGGACAACTTGTTGGCCAGCTTTTGTGGGCTTCTGGGAGCACCAGATCGATCAACAAATTTGACGCTTGGCGCCTGCGCCGATTTGCCGAGCCACTTTTGCCAGGAATCGGGGGCAAAGCCCTGCAACGCGACCTGCCGGTCGCGTGTACGCAGTACGTCTTGCGGCGCCAGTGCCTTGATGGCGGCCGCGACAGTCGGCGCGCTCGCGCCGCATTGTGCTGCCAATTCAGCCGTCTTGATCGGGCCAAGGCCATGCAACCATCGTCGCAGCAAAAGGAACTGCACATCTTCCCGCGATGACGCCGTGGGCGACCCGCCCGACGCTTGTTCAATGCGTTCGCGCAGCTCATGCCATTGGCTCGCCACCACTTGGCCGCGCAGCACATCATCAAGCTGCTCAGGATGGTCAATCGCCGCGACCTGCAGGCGGTGTGCGACTTCGGGTCGGACCACCCCCTTGAACGCCCCAATTTCACTGGCCAGGCGCGCTGGCGTGAAGCCACATTTGAAAAGCAGTGCCAAGTAAGTGCCGCCATTGTTGTTGCGTGCATAGGCGGCATTCAATAGCAGCGAGCGCAGGTCCCTGGCCGTACGCAGGTCAACACTGACTTCGATGGTCAGTTTCTGGCCGTTCCGATCACACGCCTCGATGGTTGAATTCATATTAAATGCGCACCTTTTATTTAGTGTGCATCTTAAATTAAAGGTGCGTGTTTTGCAATACACGTCTTAACTCCGTCAATCAGCGACTAGGCCTGTTGCAACAGGCCCTGCCAAACTCCGTCTGGCAGTCGTCCAGTGAGCAAAGTGGGAAATACAAGAAAGGTACCGACTGGTCGTGTTGGTCGCATATCGGCCTTTGCGCAGGTGTTCCGCATAGGCATCAACGTGTGGCGCAAGCGCGCTATCGCGTAACCACGCCTGGGGCGTGGGGTGAAGTGAGGCAACGCAGTCCATGGCAATCTCCTGTAGTGGAGTTGCCAGTTCAGTCGATTACGAAAATTATGTCTACTGCTTCACGCCCCACCATGCTGCGGAGCCAATGTTCATGCGGCGTTTAGCAAAACTTGACCGCCCGCTACGCATAATGGCAGGAAGCGGGTGTTCCCAGATTGACCGCCAATAACCGCAAAGGGCCCGTTGCTGACGGTCGGAGCGCCACCGCCAACGGCGGTAATCTCCAGGTCTTGCCGTTGGTGCCGGTCAACAATACTTCGAAAGTCGACTTTCAGGTCAAGCAGCTTGGCGGTGCCGATGTATCGCGACGAATAAGCTGTACCGGCATGACATCGCGAGTTGGTGGCGTCAAAGCTCCGGTGCGGATTCGCTCAATCATGCGACGACAGGTAACGCGCGACAACTCCTTCGCCGGGGAATCAATGGTAGTCAGGCTAATAAGCCTTGACCCGGAAAATGGAATGTTGTCGAAACCGACCACAGATAGCTGAGACGGAACGGCTATATTCTTATTACGGGCAGCGTCAAGCACACCCAACGCGATGGAATCGCCTGCCGCCATGATCGCGCTAACAGGGTTTGGCAAGTCAAGCATCTGGGTAGCACATGAATATCCTGCCTCATAGGTGAAGCCATTCCACATGATGGGCGTGTCCTCAGGAGGTATCCCTTTAGCACGAAGGTATTCAAGCGCTCCCCTGGCGCGATTTCTACTGGTCGACGCAATCTCCGGGCCCATGATTAGACCAATTCGGCGATGGCCCAATTCGTAAAGGTGTCGCATGATTTCAGCGCCACCATGCGCGTTATCGGATTCGACTACATCGGCTTTCGTGTCATCCAGGGATCTGACGGAAAGCACCACTGGCACACCCAGGCGCTGCAATTCCCGAACCATAAAAGAGTCAGAGGTTGTTGAAAGCAAAATCATCCCGTCCAGAAATTGATCGATGATGGGCCGGAACGTTGACAGGTGCGCGACATCGTTTGCCGAGTTCATTGGATCGATGAGCACCATCACGTGGTAACCAAATTCAAGCATGTCGTGGTGGATGTTCTCCAGCACCATGGTCATGAATCGATTGTGAAGTTCATCCACGCTGAGCAAGACGCCGATGGTGCCTGTCGGTGCGTTGTGCTTTCTTTTTCCGGGGCGCTTCGCCGCGTAGCCCATCAGCACTGCCGCTCGCTGTACTGCATCGCGGGTTTCTCCACTGATAGCTTGGTGCCCAACCAGCGCCCTCGAGACCGTGGAGACCGAGAGTTTGAGGACACCAGCGATGTCTTGTAGACGAACACTGCTTTTTGCGTTTGACTTTGGCATTTTGGGGCACCATTTTGACAATTGCGTAACCGATGGCGATTGGCAATTGTGAGACCAATGGGTTGCAATAGTTGCACGAAAAATTTACTTATTTTGCATTACATTTGCATTTAAATCTATCGACAAATTTTAGAGAGATTTGCAATTTTTGCTAGGGATCTATGGTTTACACCTTAATAATCATAGAAATTACCGAGACTTTCAACCCATTTCATCGCTAAGGGTTTTCCTTAGAATTTGCATAAACATTGCATTTTTATGCGCATTATATTCTCGACAGGTTTGCAAATTTCAGTGCAAATTAGCGTGGCGAAGCGATGTCCGCGGCCACAAACACCAGGAGATACCCATGAAATACAGCTCTCGTTCACCCTTGCACGGCGTTCGCCCCGGTACGATCGCCATTGCGCTGGCATTGGCTGTCGGTGCGACTGGTTCTGCCAGTGCCGCCGATAACGGTAAGTACCGCATTGGCGTCGTCACCTTCCTGTCCGGCGCAGCAGCAGGGCCTTTCGGCGTGCCGGCGGCCAACGCAGCCAAGTTGGCGGTCGAAGCACTCAATGCAGGCAAGTTCCCCGCACCTTACAACAAGAAGGGCATCAACGGCGTGGAAATCGAAATGGTGCTGATCGACGAAGCCGGTGGTGCCACCAAGCAGACCGAGGAATACCGTAACCTGGTACAACGCCAGAAGGTTGATGCCGTGATTGGCTACATCTCGTCGGGTGACTGCCTGGCGATCGCACCGACCGCAGAAGAACTCAAGACTCCAACCATCTTTTTCGACTGCGGCGCATCCAAAGTCTTCGATGTCGTCAAGGATCCCAAATACCTGTTCCGCACCGGACTCGACCAGGTTGTCGATAACGTTGGCGCAGCCCGTTACATTGCGGAAACCCGACCCAACATCAAGACGGTCGCCAGTATTCAGCAAAACTACGCTTGGGGACAGGAGTCCTGGGCCGACTTCATTCTGGCGCTCAAGCAGATCAAGCCAGACGTCACCGTGGTGTCGGAACAGTGGCCCAAGCTCTTGCAGGGTCAGTATGGCGCTGAAATCTCGGCCCTGTCGGTCAGCAACCCCGACCTCATTCACTCCAGCTTCTGGGGTGGTGACATGGAAGGCTTGGTTCTGCAAGGTGGCGCGCGCGGCCTGTTCGACAAGCGCAGCCTGGTGCTGACTGCCGGCGAAACCGGTGTCGAACACTTCAAGGGCCAGGCACCCAATGGCACGATTGTTGGCGGCCGTGGCCCGTTCGGTGCCTTCGCCCCCAAGAACGCCCTTAACGACTGGTTCCGCCCGGCATTCGTCGCCCAGTTCAAGGAGGCTCCGACCTATCCCGCTTACAAGATGGTGCAGGCCATCCTGGGTCTCAAGGCCGCCGCTGAAAAGAGTGGCAAGGCCGGTATGCCCAGTGGCGACCAGATCATTCAGGGACTGGCTGGTCTGACCTTCGATGCACCCAGCGGTACCGTCAAGATGGCGCGCACCAAAGGACACCAGGCGGTGCAGGGTGTCTCGTTTGGCGAATACCAGTTCGATGCCAAGACCGGTAAGGCTGAAGTGACGAAGATCAAGACCTACGCGGGCGAATGCGTGATGCCGCCCGATGGCAGCAACGCCACCGACTGGATCAAGGCCGGCTTCCCCGGCGCCCAGTGCAAGTAATCGATCTTTGACGAACCAGGGAGACGGGAATGCCCCGCCTCCCCTCTGAGGTAAACCAATGACAACCTTGTTAGCCATCCTGTTTGATGGTGCCATTTACGCATCCTGGCTTTTTCTGGTCGCCGCTGGACTGACCATCATTTACGGCGTCATGCGCGTGCTGAACATGGCACACGGCAGTTTTTACGCCATCGGTGCCTATTCGGCCGCCTCCCTAGTTGGCTGGTATTTCACCGGCGAACCCGGTAACCCTTACCTCAG
>JAQSDS010000164.1 GCA_029946045.1 Rhodoferax sp. | reverse complement strand
CGGCCTCATCACCATGCTGATGTGCTGGCTCTATCGTCAACCACTGGCCTTCTTCTGGACCATTCCGGGCACGGTGCTGGTGGGCCCGGCGCTGACCCACCTGAGTTTCCCGCAGGTCATCGGCGCCTTCTATGCCACCGGCCTGCTGATGCTGCTGTTGGGCGCCACCGGCTGGGTCAAGCGGGTGATGCAATCCGCCCCCATGCCGATCGTGATGGGCATGGTCGCAGGTGTGTTCCTGCGCTTTGGCCTCGACCTGGTGCGCGCGCTGCAGCAAGACATCGGCATTGCCGGCCCCATGGTGCTGGTCTTCATCTTGCTGACCATGCTGCCGGCGCTGGGCCGGAGACTGCCCCCGCTGATTGGTGCGCTGCTGGTGGGTGCCACCGCCAGCGTGCTGCTGGGCCGCTTTGAGGGCAGCGTGCTGAACAGCCTGCAACTGGTGCAGCCGGTGCTGCAGCTGCCACAGTGGTCGTGGGCCGCCATGATCGAATTGGTGGTGCCGCTGACCATCACCGTGCTGGTGGTGCAAAACGGCCAGGGCATCGCCGTGCTCAAGGCCGCTGGACACGAACCCCCGGTCGACAGCATCGCAGTCGCCTGCGGTGCCGGGGCACTGCTCAGTGCCACCGTGGGCAGCGTCAGCACCTGCCTGACCGGCCCCACCAACGCCATCATCACGGCCTCTGGCGAGCGCTCGCGGCACTACATTGCAGGCATGGCCACGGGCGGTATCGCGGTGCTGTTTGGCTTGTTTTCACCGGCTTTCACCAGCCTGATGCTGCAGGCGCCCAAGGCGTTCATCATGGCGCTGGCAGGCCTGGCCATGCTGCGGGTGCTGCAGGCGGCGTTCATGGCCTCGTTCAAGGACAAGTTCACGCTGGGTGCGCTGGTGGCTTTTTTGGTCACCGTGGCCGACCTGAGCCTGGCCAACATCGGCGCGGCCTTCTGGGGTCTGGTGGCTGGCATCACTGTGTCGTGGTTGCTGGAGCGGCGCGATTTTGCGGTGACGCCTGCGCGCTGAGCAAGGTGCTCGTTGACGCGTTCTCAGTGCCCTGCCTGCACGCGTCGCCGCACCGCCTTCAGGATACCGCGCAAGATGTCCAGCGGCGCTGGTGGGCAGCCGGGAATGACTTCATCGACCGGGATCACGTTGGACACGCGGCCGCAGCTGGCGTAGCTCTCACCAAAAATGCCGCCATCGCAGGCGCAGTCACCCACGGCCACCACCAGCTTGGGTTCAGGCGTGGCCTCATAGGTACGCTTCAAGGCGGTCTCCATGTTGCGCGACACCGGGCCGGTCACCAGCAGCAGGTCGGCATGGCGCGGGCTGGCAACAAACTTGATGCCCAGGCCTTGCAAGTTGTAATAAGGGTTGCCCAGCGCGTTGATTTCAAGTTCACAGCCGTTGCACGAGCCGGCGTCAACCTCGCGGATGGTCAGGGCCTGACCCAGAATATCAAGCAAGTCCTGCTGGATACGCGCCGCTTGGGCGGCATCCATGGCGCCAATGTCGGGTACGGGTTCGGTACATATACCCGTTTTGGCAATCTGCCTGACCACTTTCCAGATCATAGGTCTTGCCCCGAGTAACTCAAGTTGAACGACTTGTTGATGAGTGGGAAGTCAGGCACGATGTTGCCCATGATGGCGTGCTCCAGCACCGGCCAGTTTTGCGTTGATGGGTCGTGCAAATGGCAGCGCAAGATGCAGTTTTTCTGCTCTGAACCGGCCAACTCCAGCGCCACAAATAACTCCCCGCGCCAGCCCTCGACCCAGCCTGCACCGCGCGCTGGCTGCTCTGGCAAGACCACCGGGCACAGCAGCGCGCCGATAGGCATCTCGATCAGCAAGCGCCGGATCAGCCGCATGGATTCAAAAATCTCGTCAAAACGCACGGCCACCCGAGCTGCCACATCGCCGTTATGTTGGGTAGCCATGGCCACTGCCATGTCGCTGTAGGGCAGCCAGGGCTGGTCACAGCGCAGGTCCCAGCTCTGACTGCTGGCGCGCCCGGCCAGGCCCGTCAAACCCAGGCTGGCAGCCAAGGCAGGCGCGACGCGCCCCGTGGTCATGAAACGGTCTTGCAAACCGGCGTGCGCTTCGTAAATGGTAAACAGGGTGCGCACCTCTTTTTCAACCGCATCGCACTGCTGCAGCAGCAGCTCGCGCTGGCTCAGGTCGATGTCGCTGGCGACACCACCGGGCACGATGCAGTCCATCATCAGGCGGTGAGCAAAAACAGTTTTGGACACGCGCAGCCAGTCTTCACGCAGCCGGGAGAACTGCGCCAGACCAAAGGCAAAAGCGGCATCGTTGCCCAAGGCGCCCAGATCGCCCAGATGGTTGGCAATGCGCTCGCGCTCCAGCATCAGCGCACGCAGCCAGGCAGCGCGCTCGGGGACCGTGGTTTGCGTGGCCGCCTCCAAGGCCATGCAATAGGCCCAGGCGTAGGCCACCGTGCTGTCGCCCGACACGCGCCCAGCGAGCCGGTACGCTTGCAGCGGTGCCAGTTGCGTCATGCGGTGCTCGGTACCCTTGTGCGTGTAGCCCAGGCGCTGCTCCAGGCGCAGCACTTTCTCTCCGACCACCGAAAACCGGAAATGGCCGGGCTCGATGATGCCGGCATGCACCGGGCCGACCGCAATCTCGTGCACGCCGTCGCCGTCGACATGCACAAACGGGTAATTGACAAGCTCGGTCGCCACCAGCAGTGGCAACTTTTCCGGATCTTGCTGCAGTGGGAAATGGTCTTGCGGCCAGGCGCCGTGATTGAGCCAGGGTCGTGTGTCGTGGGCACCCAGCGCAAGCACACCAGACAGGTCGGCGGCAGCCCGCTGCATGCGCGAAGCGGCCGGAAACACCGCAGCCAGGTCGGGGTAGACCCAGCGCCCTTGCTGCTGGCTCAGGGGCAGCGACAGCCAGAACGCGCCGTCCAGCGTGACGTAGGCCGCGCACATGCAAGGCGGTTGATGTGCCATCGGGCCGGCCCACACAGCAAGCAAGCGGCCACCTTGGTCACGCACCGCCATGGCGGCACTTTGCCACTGAGCCAAGCTCACCTGGGCGTGCCAGACTGGCACCGGTGCGGGCAGCGCGTCAAAGTCAAGCTCGAGTCCGGGAATCTGCATGCCCTTAACCTCCCAACATGCTGGCGGCTTGCACGTACCAGCCATTCAAATAAGGCGGAATGTACAAGCCCAGCACCAGCGCCAGGGCCAGGTGTACAAACACCGGAATCAGGGCTGGCGGATGCGCCAGCGGCTTCAATGTGGAGTCACCAAACACCATGGGCAGGACCCGTATCAACATCGAAGCAAAGGCCACGCCGAGCGCCAGAAACAGGAACGGTGCGGCCCAGGGTTGCTCACGCATGGCCGTCGTGAGAATCAGAAATTCACTGGCAAAGACGCCAAAGGGCGGCATGCCCAGGATGGCCATCACACCCAGCATCAGGCCCCAGCCCACCGTGGGGTTGACCTTGATCAGGCCGCGAATCTCGCTGATCAGCTGGGTGCCGGCCTTTTGCGTGGCATGGCCTACCGTGAAGAAAATGGCAGACTTGACCAGCGAGTGCACGGTCATGTGCAACAAGCCAGCAAAGTTGGCCAGCGGACCGCCCATGCCAAAGGCAAAGGTGATCAGGCCCATGTGCTCGATGCTGGAATACGAAAACATGCGTTTGACGTCCTTTTGTCGGGACAAAAAGAACGCCGCCACCGTGACCGAGAGCAGGCCAAAACCCATCATCAATTGACCGGCCATGTTGCTGTCAAGCGCACCATCGGCAAGCACCTTGCAGCGCAGCACGGCGTACATGGCGACATTGAGCAGCAGTCCCGAAAGCACCGCCGACACCGGCGTCGGACCTTCGGCATGGGCGTCGGGCAACCAGCTGTGCAGCGGCACCAGGCCGATCTTGGTGCCGTAACCAATCAGCAAGAACACAAAAGCCAGCGACACAATGGTGGGGTCGAGCTGGCCCTTGATGTCGTTGAGGCTGGTCCAGAGCAGCGTGGCGTGCTCGGGGCCCAGAACTTTTTCAGCGGCCATGTACATCAGGATGGTGCCAAACAAGGCCTGGGCAATCCCGACCCCGCACAAAATGAAGTATTTCCAGGCCGCCTCCAGGCTGGCGGTGGTGCGGTACACGCTGACCAGCAGCACAGTGGTCAGCGTGGCAGCTTCCATGGCGACCCAGATGATGCCCAAGTTGTTGGTGGTGAAGCCCAGCAGCATGGTGAAGCTGAACAACTGGTACATGCTGTGGTACAGACGCATGCGCGCAAACGTCATCTTGCCGTGGTCCTGCTCAATACGCATGTAGGGACGCGAAAAAATGGCGGTGGTCAGGCCCACAAATGCAGTGAGCGTGACCAGGAACACATTGAGCGGATCAATGTAGAACTGTTGCTGCCAGAGCAGCTGGGGGCCTTGGTCCATCACCTGAGCAGTGAGTACGCAGGCGGCCAGAAAAGTCAGCGAACTAAATGCCACATTGATGTCACGCGCATAAGCCCGGTGACCCAACAGCGCCAAGGTCAGCCCGCCCAGCAGTGGCACACCCAAGACAAAAAACAAGGGCGTCATGCGGAATCGTCCTTGAGGGTTTCAAGGTGGGAAATGTCCAGCGTGTCAAATTTCTCGCGGATCTGAAACATGAAGACACCCAGAATCAGCACGCCCACCAGCACGTCGAGCGCAATGCCGAATTCAACGATCATGGGCATGCCACTGGTGACCGCCGTGGCAGCAAAAATGAGGCCGTTTTCCATCGACAAAAAGCCGATCACCTGAGGCACGGCCTTGGAGCGCGTGATCAACATCAAAAACGACAACATCACACACGACAGGGCAATACCCAATGAGCCGCCGGCCAGCGAACTTGACAGCCTGGATACCGGCA
>JAQSDS010000163.1 GCA_029946045.1 Rhodoferax sp. | reverse complement strand
CTGAAAGCCGCCGAATGGCAGGGCGGCCACGTCATGCCCACGGGCGATGCGCTGATGTCGGGCTATTACCTCAACGAACTGTTGATGCTGCTGTTGGCGCGTGAAGACCCGCACCCGGTGCTGTTTGACATCTATGCCAGTGTGGTGCAAATCATTGCCAGCGAACACGGTGAGGTTCTCGAAGCCGCCCTGCGTGCTTTTGAATTGCTGCTGCTGCGTGAAATTGGCCTGCTGCCCTTGCTCGATGCCCAGACCATGACGCTGCTGGCGCTGCACCCTGAGGCGCGTTACAGCCTGGTGCCCGAGGGTGGTTTGCGTCAGACCAACGACACTGACCGTACCAGCCTCAGCGGGGCCCAGTGGACGGCGCTACAACAAGCCCTGGGTGAGCGTGTGCCACTGACCACGGTGGTGCGCGCCTGTGCCGAGGTGGCCAGCGCGCTCAAGCCCCAATTGCGCATCTTGCTGAATTACCATTGCGGGGTGCCCATCCTGCGCACCCGGCAAATGATGATCGACCTGCAAAGCTTATGAAAACTACTTCCTTGTCCGTCAACCTCAACAAGGTGGCGCTGGTGCGCAACACCCGGCACCTGGGTATTCCGAGCGTCACGCGCGCGGCCACGTTGTGCTTGCAGGCCGGTGCCAATGGCATCACGGTGCACCCGCGCCCGGACGAGCGCCACATTCGCACCAGCGACGTGCCCGAGCTGGCCACGCTGCTCAAGGACTGGCCGGATCGCGAGTTCAACATTGAAGGCAACCCATTGCACAACCTGATGGATGTGGTGGGGTTGCTGGTGGCGCAGCAGCTGCCGGTACACCAGGTGACGTTTGTGCCCGACACCGAGGGCCAGTTCACCAGCGACCATGGCTGGACGTTCCCGGCCGATGCGCCAGTGCTCCAAGACCTGATCGACCAGGCCCACGCCTGGGGCCTGCGCGTGAGCCTGTTCATGGATGCCGACGCGTCCGCCAGGGCGGCGGCCAAGGCCGTGGGCGCTGACCGGGTCGAGCTCTACACCGAGCCCTATGCCGCCGCCTGGGGCACGCCCGGTCAGGCGGCACAACTGGCACGTTTTGCTCAAGCTGCCCAGGCTGCGCTGGACGTGGGCCTGGAAGTGAACGCCGGCCACGACCTGAATCGCGACAACCTCACCGCTTTCATTGCCCAGGTGCCGGGCGTGAGCGAGGTGTCCATTGGCCACGCGCTGATCGCCGATGCGCTGGAGCTGGGCTACAGCGCCACCATCAAGGACTACCTGCGCTGTATTCGTGACGCTGCATGATCTACGGCATTGGCACTGATATTTGCGACGTGCGCCGCATCCAGGCCAGCCTGGCGCGCCACGGTGAACGCTTTGCGCAAAAAATCCTCAGTGAAGCGGAACTTACCACCTGGCGCGCGCGGAGCCAGCGCTGGCCCGAGCGCGGGGTGCGTTACCTGGCCACCCGTTTCAGCGCCAAGGAGGCCTTCAGCAAAGCCATCGGCCTGGGCATGCGTATGCCCATGACCTGGCGCCTGTGCGAGGTGGGCAAGCTGCCCAGCGGCCAGCCACACATCGTGTTGCACGGTGAACTCAAAACCTGGTTTGAGGCCAAATCCTTAAGCGCCCACATCAGCGTGACCGACGAGACCGACTATGCTGCGAGCTTTTGTGTGGTTGAAATCACAGGCAAAAATGGTCTTTAATCCTTACTTTTTCACTGCATCACGCAATTTACCCGGGAACACATCATGAGCTCGCACGCCCCCCTGATCATCGACATCGCCGGTTTGAGCTTAAGCAAACAAGACAAGCGGCGCCTCAAGCACCCGCTGGTGGGCGGCATGATTTTGTTTGCCCGCAACTGGCAGAGCCGTGACCAGCTTACAGCCCTGTGCCACAGCATCAAGAAGCTGCGCAAAGACCTGCTGATTTGTGTCGACCATGAAGGCGGGCATGTGCAGCGCTTCAAGACCGACGGCTTTACCCATTTGCCGCCCATGCGTGCCTTGGGCGAGCTTTGGTTGCAAGACGGCAAGGCGGGCGAGGGCAGCGGTGCCATGCGCGCCACCCGCGCCGCCACCGCCTGCGGTTATGTGCTGGGCGCCGAGTTGCGCGCTTGCGGCGTTGACCTGAGCTTTACCCCGGTACTCGATCTCGACTATGGCGAGAGTAGCGTCATTGGCAACCGCGCTTTTGCCCGCGACCCGCGCGTGGTGAGCCTGCTGGCCAAGAGCCTGATGCATGGCTTGTTGCAAAGCGGCATGGCCAACTGCGGCAAACATTTTCCGGGCCATGGTTTTGTCAAAGCCGATTCGCACACTGACATTCCGGTCGACAAGCGCAGCCTGAAAGCCATTCTGGCCGACGATGCCCAGCCCTATGAATGGCTCGGCGCAGCGCTCACCAGCGTCATGCCGGCGCATGTGATCTACCCCAAGGTCGATGCCCGGCCGGCTGGTTTTTCCGGTAAGTGGCTGGGTGACATCCTGCGCGGTCAGCTTCGCTTTAACGGCGCGGTGTTCAGTGACGACCTGTCCATGGCCGGTGCCCGTGTGCTGGACGGTCAGCCGGTCAGCCCCACCCAGGCGGCCGTGGCGGCACTGAATGCAGGTTGCGACATGGTGCTGCTGTGCAACCAGTCAGCCGGTGAGGGGACTGAGCTGGACGCCTTGATCAATGGCCTGACTGAAGCGCAACTCAAGGGGCAATGGCTGCCGAGCGATGCCAGCGAAGACCGCCGGCTGGCCCTGTTGCCTGTCGGTCACGCCACGCCGTGGGACGATTTGATGGTGCAGCCCGGCTACATGCAGGCGCTTGACCTGATACCGTAAGTTCAGGGCGAACGGTGCAGCCGGGGCGCTGACAACTCGGCGATCATGTCGTTGCTGGCCGCGTCTACGTTGGGATGGGGCTTGAGCAGATTGGCGACAGTGAGCAGCTTGCGCAGGTCTTGCAGGTCTTTCACGGTGGGTGCCACCTTGATCTGGGCAATGGCGGCCGTGCTGTTGCCGCCCTTGATCAGGGCGACGATTTTGGGTGCCCAAACGCTGGGACGTGACATGTGTTGATTCCTTTGAATGGGGTGGGTGCTATTTTGGCTGATCTGGCCGCCTTGTGCGGGAGAATACGAATTTAAGAACTTTGCGGGTCAGACCACTCGCGAAGCGATGTGCTATGACCCCAACTAAGCAGAAATACTTGCGGGTCAGACCACTCGCGAAGCGACGTGCTCTGACCCCAACGAATATGAAAAACAAACTTCTTGCTACAGGCCTGGTCTACAGCACCGACAGCGGTCGCATGTGCCCGCAATGCCGCCAGCCAAAAGCGCAGTGCAGCTGTCGCGCAACGGCCAATCGCCCGGTGGGTGACGGTATTGTGCGGGTGTCACGCCAGACCAAGGGACGTGCCGGCAAGGGCGTGACGCTGGTGAATGGCCTGAACCTCGATGACGCGGCCCTGAACGCTCTGGGCAAGCAGCTCAAAACCGCCTGCGGCTCGGGCGGCACGGTGAAAGACGGTGTGATCGAAGTGCAGGGCGACCATGTCGAACGCGTCATCGAACTGCTGAAAGCCCAGGGCCACAGCGTTAAGCGTGCCGGGGGCTGAGATGAACCCCGAAGACCTGATCCTGCTGGTAACACGCACCATGCCCTTTGGCAAGTACAAGGGCCGCCTGATGGCTGATTTGCCGGGCGACTACCTGCGCTGGTTTGTGCGTGAGGGCGTGCCCAAGGGCGAGATCGGCCGCTTGCTCGCGCTGATGCACGAGATTGATCACAACGGGCTGTCTGATTTGCTCAAGCCACTTCGTCTTAGTCAGTTGGGGTCAGAGCACGTCGCTACGCGAGTGGTCTGACCCGCAAGGCATCAAATTAGTTGGGGTCAGAGCACGTCGCTGCGCGAGTGGTCTGACCCGCAAAGCCTCAAATTAGTTGGGGTCAGAGCACGTCGCTACGCGAGTGGTCTGACCCGCAAGGCATCACGATGCTTCCCACAACCGTACACCTGCGGTTTCCAGGTGGGTCAAGTACACACGCACCTCAAATTCAAGCTGGTGGTAGCCGGGCTCCATGTGTTTGCAGAGCTGGTAAAAAGCCTTGTCATGGGCTTTTTCTTTCAGGTGCGCCAGCTCGTGCACGGTGATCATTCTCAGAAATTCGTCGGGCACTGTTTTGAACAGCGTGGCAATACGAATTTCGCGCTTGGCCTTGAGTTTATTGCCCTGCACGCGTGACACGCTGGTGTGTGTGCCCAGGGCGTTTTTGACCACGTGCAACTTACTGTCAAAAAGCACCTTGTTGACCGGATCGGCGCCGCGCAGGTAATCGGTCTTAAGTGCCTGCACATAGTCAAACAGGGCGCGGTCGGTGCGCACCGTGTGCGCCTGCGGGTATTTCTGCAGCAGCCAGTCGGCCACCTTGTCCTGTTGCAGCATGTGCGCCACCTGGGTCAGCGTGGCAGCAGGGTAGCCTTGCAGGTATTTCAGCGCAACAACCGGTGCGGAGATGGGGGAAGGGTTCATGTTCTGGGACGGTGGCAGACCGGGATGGAGCGCCTTTTACAATGCACACTCTTCATCTTAATGCGCTGCGGCGTCCATTGTCTTCTTTCATGCATCTCCCTCACCAACCTCCCCATTTGCCTATCGATGTGCCCGACCCTTCTGCGCAGGATGAAGTGACCATGGTGCCGCTCAAAATCGAGGACTGGCTCACGGTCATCGCGATGGGCTTGCTGGCCTTGATTACCTTTGCCAATGTATTGGTGCGTTACTTCACCAACCAGTCTTTCGCCTGGACCGAAGAGTTTTCGGTGTTTTTGATGATCGTGCTGGCCCTGGTGGCGGGTTCGGCCTCAGTGGCACGCAATCGCCAGATCCGCATCGAGTTTTTTGCCGACAGCGGCTCACCTGCACGCCAGCG
>JAQSDS010000162.1 GCA_029946045.1 Rhodoferax sp. | reverse complement strand
CTCGGCGAAGACGCCAACCTGATTGCGACCGCCATGCTTGGCTTGGTAGAGTCCGCCATCGGCACGCTGGATGGCCTGATCAAGCCCTTCTTCGGGCCGGAGTTGGCTCACACCCACACTTGCTTGCAGCACCAGCACGGCTTCACCAAGAGCCAGATGAGCCTGGGCAATACGTTCCCGAATCTTCTCGGCAATCAACCTGGCTTCATCAATGGCGCAGTTGTCCAGCACCACCAGAAACTCTTCCCCACCCCAGCGCACCGCAATGTCCGACTTGCGAAGAGACTGCTGCAACACATCTGCGACAAGGCACAGCACCTGGTCGCCCACGGCATGACCATGCTGGTCGTTGACCCGTTTGAAATGGTCCAGATCGATCATCAGGATGGACAACGGCCGGGGTGAGCGCGCGCAGTCGGCCATCAGTTTGTCCATCAGGATGGTAAATGCCTGGCGGTTCAGCATGCCGGTGAGCTTGTCGGTGGAGGCCATGTTTTCAAGGCGGCGCTGGTAGCGCGACAGGGACAGGTTGGTCAGCATCAGCACCACCAGAGTAATGACCAGACAAACACCAAGATTGATATAGAGCGTCTGACGTATCTTGACAAGTGCCTCGGACTCGTCCTTTTCAACAAACAGATACCACTTGAGCTCCGGGATGTAGTGCACATTGAGCAGGTGGTTGGTGCCGTTGGCTTCGTACTGGTAGCCGCCGTTCCTGGCCTCAAGAATCTGATCGATGATGTCGCGAAGCCCAGGACTGGTGCGCAGATCTGTCGCCTGCGATGCTGCGTTTTGCCCCCGCAACACCACTTGCCCCTGTTCATTCACAAAATAAATCGTACGCTGGTACCGATGTTGGTAGTCCTTGATCCGGCGGTACATGGCGTCCATCGTCAGGCCAATGCCGGTCGCGCCCAGGTAGTTCCCATCAAAATCAAACACCCGGTAATTGATGAAGATTGTCATGGCATCCTGATTGGCCAGGTCGGGGTCCACATTGATCTCGTAGGCTTCCTTGAGATCGCGCACGCGGTAATACCAGGCATCGCGCGGCTCGGTGGGCGACACCTTCTTGAGGACACCACCACCGGTGTAATAGCTCAAAGAGCGGTCAGAGACAAAAAAACTGCTGAACGCCCCGTAGCGCGTCTTTACTTCCTCCAGGTACCGGTTCATTTCACTGACATCACGCTCACCCCGAAGTACCCAATCGCGCAAAAACGTGTCGTGCGCCATGGTGGATGAGATCACCACCGGCTGCACCAGGTCCTTTTGCAGCTCGACGTAGATATTGCTGGAGGCCAATGGCAACTCGCGCCCAAGAATGGCCTCTCGGATCACGTCCTTGGAGACAAGGTAGCTCCCCAGGGTGGTGGCAAAAAAACCAAAAGACAACAAGATGCTGAGCAGAATCAGCAAGCGTCGGCCGTGGAATACACGATGGGAAGAATGCATAAGTTGGGTCTGTAAACCAGTTCACACCGGCTCAGGCACGCTGGGCAGGCCGGCCAGTGCCATGGCGAGTTCACTCTCGTCGTAATGTTCATCAGTCAGCTCACCAGCAAAGTACTTCTGGTACGAGGTCATGTCAAAGTGGCCGTGGCCGCACAGGTTGAACAAAATGGTCTCGGCCTTGCCCTCGGCCTTGCAGCGCAACGCCTCGACAATGGCGCCCTTGATGGCGTGGTTGGCTTCTGGGGCGGGCACGATGCCCTCATGGCGCGCAAACAGCACACCGGCCTCAAAACACTCCACCTGGTTGTACGACACAGCCTCCAGCAGGCCCAGTTCCTTGACGTGCGACACCATGGGTGCCATGCCGTGGTAACGCAGGCCGCCAGCGTGGAAACCGGGTGGCGTGAACTGGCTGCCCAGCGTGTGCATTTTGGTCAGCGGCGTCATGTGGCCGGTGTCGCCAAAGTCGTAGGCGTATTTGCCGCGCGTTAGCGACGGGCAGGCGGCGGGCTCGACCGCCACAATGCGTGGCTTGGGGCCACCGCGCAGACCGTGGCCAATGAAAGGGAAGGCAATGCCGGCAAAGTTGGAGCCGCCACCGGTGCAGCCCACCACCACGTCGGGCCAGGTGTCGGCCATTTCCATTTGCAGCATGGCCTCCTGGCCAATGATGGTCTGGTGCAGCAGCACATGGTTGAGCACCGAGCCCAGCGCGTATTTGGTGTCGTCGCGCTGCACGGCCAGCTCGACTGCTTCCGAAATGGCAATGCCCAGGCTACCAGGGTGGTGCGGGTCTTTGGCCAGCACCGAGCGGCCGTAAGCGGTCTCTGTAGATGGCGAGGCAAAACAGCGGGCGCCATAGGTTTCCATGACGGCACGGCGGTAGGGCTTTTGGTCGTAGGACACGCGCACCTGAAACACCTCGACCTCCAGGCCGTAGAGCGACCCAGCAAACGCCAGCGAGGTGCCCCACTGACCCGCACCAGTCTCGGTCACCAAGCGCTTGACACCGGCCTCCTTGTTGTAAAAAGCCTGCGGCACGGCAGTGTTGGGCTTATGGCTGCCAGCCGGGCTACCGCCTTCGTACTTGTAATAAATCTTGGCGGGCGTACCCAGCGCTTTTTCCAGGCGATGGGCGCGAAACATCGGCGCTGGACGCCACAGTTGAAACACCTCACGCACCGGCTCGGGGATTTCAATCTCGCGATCCAGGCTCACCTCTTGCATGATCAGCGCCATCGGGAACAGCGGAGCCAGATCGTCGGGACCCACCGGCTGCAGGGTGCCGGGGTGTAACACCGGGGGCAAGGGCTTGGGCAGGTCGGCCTGCAAGTTGTACCAGAACTTGGGCATCTGGTTTTCGTTCAAAAGGTACTTGGTCTGCTGGGTCATGGTGGCTCCTGAAAAGTGACAAATAACGCTTGCCTCAAGTATGCGCGCGGCTCGCTGTCCAGCGCCCGAGACAAGCCCCCGGATTTACCCTCAAAAGGTCAAGGTCCTGACCCCGTCCACCGTGCCCAACAGACAAATTTGTGCTTTTTGAAACGCAAAGACACCCACCGTCACCACGCCCGGCCACTGGTTCACCTCAGCCTCAAAGACCAGCGGATCGCTGATCTGCAAGCCAGTGACATCGACCAGGTGCTGGCCGTTGTCGGTCACCAGAGGCGCGTCGTTCCTGAGTCTTAAGCGCGCTTGGGCACCCATGGCCGCAAACTGGCGCATCACGCGCTGAGCCGCCATCGGGATCACCTCGACCGGCAGCGGGTAGGTACCCAGCGTTTTCACCAGCTTGGAGTCGTCGGCAATACAGACAAACTGGCGCGACTGGGCCGCCACAATTTTTTCGCGCGTGAGCGCCGCACCGCCACCTTTGATCATGTAACCCTGGTGGTCAATCTCGTCCGCGCCGTCGATGTAGACCGCCAGTTCGGCCACCTCGTTGGCATCAAAGACCCGGATGCCCAGCGCCTGCAAGCGTTCGGTGCTGGCCACCGAGCTTGACACCGCGCCTTTGATCTGGTCCTTGATACTGGCCAGTGCGTCAATGAATTTATTGACCGTGGAACCCGTGCCCACGCCCACAATCTCGCCCGGTACCACGTACTTGAGTGCCGCCTGACCCACCAGGGTTTTGAGTTCGTCTTGTGAAAGTGTTGTCATGCTGGGGTCCTAGAGGGGGTTGATCGGGGAAAATAACCGGAAAACTCAGGAATTATCCAATGGCTCTTGTCCCCTATGCCCTCACCCGGCCCTTTTTATTCAAGCTGGATCCGGAAGCAGCGCACGAACTGACCCTGCATTCACTGGCGCGCACCCAGGGCAGCGCCCTGAAATGGGCCTACTCCAGCGCGCGCGTGAACGACCCAGTGGTGCTGGCCGGGCTGACCTTCCCCAACCGCGTCGGCATGGCCGCCGGGCTGGATAAAAACGCCCGCTGTATTGATGGCCTGGGCGCCATGGGCTTCGGTTTTGTCGAGGTCGGCACCGTCACGCCGCTGGCCCAACCCGGCAACCCCAAGCCGCGCATGTTCCGGCTGCCGCAGGCGCAGGCGCTGATCAACCGGCTGGGCTTCAACAACGACGGGCTGGCCGCTTTTATTGCCAATGTCAAGCAATCCAGGCTGTACCGGCAGCGCCATGCTGAGTCGCCTGAGACCTCGCCCATGTTGCTGGGCCTGAACATTGGCAAAAACGCCGCCACGCCTATTGAGCGAGCCACCGACGACTACCTGACTTGTCTGGATGGGGTCTACCCCTATGCCGACTACGTCACGGTCAATATTTCCAGCCCCAACACCAAAAACCTGCGCAGCCTGCAAAGCGACGAGGCGCTGGATGGCCTGCTGGGCGCCATTTCAGAGCGGCGTGAACTGCTGGCCAAACAACACGGCAAGCACATCCCGATCTTCCTCAAAATTGCACCCGACCTCGACGCGGATCAGATCAAGGTGATTGCCGAAACCCTGAAGCGCTACGGCCTGGACAGCTCTGGCCAGGTCAACAATGCCTGGGGCGTGGTGGCCACCAACACCACCCTGAGCCGCGATGCCGTCAAGGGCCTGGCCCATGCCGACGAAGCCGGCGGCCTGTCGGGCGCGCCGGTGCTGGCCATGAGCAACCAGGTGATCAGCCAGCTACGCGCCGCGCTGGGCCCGCAGTTCCCGATCATTGGTGTCGGCGGTGTCATGAGTGCCGAAGATGCGGTGAGCAAAATCAGGGCTGGTGCAGATGTGGTGCAAATTTACACTGGCCTGATCTACCAGGGACCCGCCTTGGTCAAACAGGCCGCCACCCTGATCAAGAAGACCTTTTAATTGGGGTCAGAGTCTTAATTGGGGTCAGAGTCTAATTAATTCTGAGGACAGGGTTCATCCGCGTGGGTGCTATCACGGGTGACGGGCCAAGCGGGGTAAGGCAGCGGGCCTCATACGCGCTTCGCTTTGCGAAATCGGCCCACTGCCTTACCCCGCTTGGCCTGATGCAGGTTAGTTTTGCGAGACAAAAAACC
>JAQSDS010000161.1 GCA_029946045.1 Rhodoferax sp. | reverse complement strand
TGGGCTCCGGGCTGGCCAGTGCTGACTGCGCATTTTCTCCATCGGCATCTGCAACCCACAACTGATAACGCTGCCCCGCTTTGGTCACGTAAGCAATACGGGTCGAAAACACACCCTTGTCACCGGTGAGTTTTTCATAAATGTCATCAGCCACGCGGTGCGCTGCAAGGCGCAAGTCAGGCAGTGTGACGGCAAAGCTGCGGCCACCCTGGTCCTGCCCTTTCACCACATCCCACAAGCGAAAACGGACATCAAAACGGCCGTCGGCCAATTTTGAAACACTACCGGACGCAAAAGCATCAGCACTGGCCTGGCGCAAAGCGGAAAGCTCAGGGCGCGAGGTCTCATCAAAAGCACCCGCAGGTGAAGCAATCACGCGAAACTGACCACTGCGCTCCAGGTCAGCCTTGATAATTTCAGAGATTTTTTGAGGTAAGGCGTCCTGGCCCTTGAAAGGCGCGATCACCACGGGGATCTGGGTCAAGCCCACACCGGAGACTTCGATGCGGAATTGGGCATGCGCCGACGAACCAAAAGCAGCAAAAAAACAGAACCACAGGATTGAATAAAGGTTAAGTCGCATCATGACGAATAGCTTACAAGGAAAAAGTGTCATTGGACTGGGTGCCACAGACAATGGCAACAATTTACGCCGATTGAGTTGTAACATTTTGAAATATTGCGGCCATCATCTCAGCAGCCGAGTGCTCATGACATAACAACTGACCCGCTTTGGCTGCCCGCAGGGAATAGCCCGCATAGTCCTGCAGCACCTCTTCGACTGCTTTTTTTAAACCAAGAGGCGACAAGTCACTGGTTGCAACGCCAGCATTGTGCTTCATGACAACGCGACCCAGCCAGGTGTTGGCAGTAACCACCACCGGGCAGCCTGCAGATAGTGCATCCAGCGTGACACCACTGACCCGATCTTCGAAGTCGCTTGCCGAGTAGGGCTGAATACTGATGGCGCCTGAAAACATGGCTTGGTAGTCAGTTGGCGTCAGGGTATTTTCCATCAGCACCAAATTGGCGTAACCCGAATCCCGGAGGCGGGTAATCTGGGACAAGATAGCTGGTTCGTGCCGGGTCTGATGGGTTGAAGACGCTTGAACCCATATGGGCCAATGGGCCTGCGTATGGGCCAGGTCCTCGACCAGATTTGCAATGTGCTCAAAGCCTTTATCCAGGCGGGCTGCTCCTGCAAAGAGCAAGTGATGGAAGGCTTGTACTGACTGCGGAGATGAATCCACTCTTGCACGAGGATAAGAAACCGTGGTGGATCTAAAGCCCAATTCTTTGAAAAATGATGTTGTCGAGGCAGTGGCACACATGATCTCCAAATTGGGTTGCGCCATGGCAACTTTGGCCAATGTCGCAGCCTTGGATGCCTTCGCACCCAACCAGTGAACGTAGAGGTAAACTTTTTTCTCGGGAATGCGACGTCGCGCAGCCCAGTCCAGCAACATCAAATCAGAGGTTCCAGCCGTCGAGATCAGGATCTTTCCAGGGCCCGCCAACAGGCGCCTGAATAGAAAATAGCTCTGAAATTTTCTGATGGATCGAAAAAAATACGGCTCGATCCGCCCTCTGCCTTGCCAGAATTTGGCACTCTCACGCCCCGCCCAGATGTGGACCTGGTCGACCGGAGCCGCTTGCGCGATGGCATCAACCAGGCTGTAACAATGCCCGGTATGGCTGTTCAGTGTGGGCTCAACAATATTCAACACCATGGGCAGCTCACTTTCCATCCGGCTGTTGCAGCCGCCAGAGCTTGATATGCCGGTAATAGCTGCCTTCAGCGTTAGCAATGGCCAGTGCAAGGCCGTGCTCACCGTCCAGGAAACCCGCTTTGAAAACATAAGTTCTGACAAAAGCCCAGAAACCATGTCCGACGGCACCGAGTACCGACGATCGCTTGCCTCTGGCCAATGCTTGTTGGGCAGAAGCCGTGGAGTAGCGGTCAATTTTGGTCAGAACATCTGAAAAATTACGATGGCTGTAGTGCAGCAAGGAATTTTCAAGAACTCGGGCGCGGCCAGCGTGAAGCAGTTTTTCATGCACCAGATCCGGTGAAAATTGAGCCGTCCCCGCCTTGAACAAGCGGTCGACATAGTCTGGCCTCCAACCTGAATGGCGCACAAAGCGTCCACAAAACCATGACAACCGGGGAATTGAAAAGCAATCAGGGGCTTTTTCGCTCGAAATGACTTCCAAAATCTCTTTTCGCAACTCGGGTGTCACCCGTTCGTCGGCGTCCATGGACAGCACCCAGTCACCCGTGGCAAACGCCAGCGCACGATTTTTCTGAGGGCCAAAACCTGGCCAATCCTGGGTTTGATGAACGTGCGCCCCCGCATGCCTGGCCAATTCAACGGTATCGTCCGAACTGGCGTTGTCCACCACAATGATCTCATCGGCAAAGTCAACCGATCGCAGGCAATCAACGATATTTGCCTGCTCATTGCGAGTGATGACGATGACGGATAGACGCATGTGCGGTTAACAAAGTGGTTAAGTTCGCCTGATAATAACTGCCTTGATTTGCTGTAAATTCATCGGGATTTATCGAAAAATCATTTGACCGCCTCAATACACAACGCATGCCGCACCCTGCACCTCCAAATAGTCGCGTCCTCTACGCCAGACTGCTGACTTACGTCAAACCCTACTGGAAAGCCTTTGCGCTGGCCGTGGTCGGCATGGTATGCACCGCAGCGACCGAGCCGGTGTTCCCGGCCATCATGAAGTACCTGCTGGACAATGGGTTCCAGACCGCTGATCCGCGCATGGTCTGGCTGATACCGATGGGCATCGTCACGCTGTTTTTAGTGCGCGGCTTTTTTTCGTTTTGCACCAGTTATCTGATGAAGTGGATCTCCACGCATCTCGTCACGGATCTGCGTCACGAAATGTTCACGAAGATCCTGACACTCCCGATTCAAACTTTCCATGAACAATCCGCCGGCAAGCTGATTTCTCGGCTACTGATTGACGTCGGCAATGTCAATGAAGCTGTCACCACTGCGCTTGTCACCATCGTACGCGAATCTCTGACGGCGCTTGCGCTCTTGGCCTACTTGCTCTACCTCGACTGGAAGCTGACACTGCTCACCCTCACCATAGGGCCCGTCATTGCTCTGATCATCAAAGGTTTTGGTCAGCGCATGCGCAATGCCAGTCGCAACACCTTGGAGTCGCTCCGGCACATGTCACACGCCATCGAAGAAACCGTGGTCGCCATTAAGGTGATCAAGATTTTCGGCGGTCAGGCGCAGCAAACTGATCGATTCGGGCGCAGTACCGAACGCTTTCGTCGGTCGATGATGCGAGAGGCCGTGCCTGCCTCTGCCATCACGCCAATCACGCACATGGCAGCGTCGGTAGCTGTGGCCGCAATCATTTTTATAGCGCTGAGTCAGACAACGGGTCAGGCCAGCGCCTCTGCCGGTGGTTTTATTTCATTCATCACCGCCCTGCTTTTGCTGATCTCCCCCATCAAACAACTCACGACTGTCAGTTCAACACTTCAACGTGGTCTTGCTGCCAGTGAAAGCGTCTTCAGCCTGCTTGACAGCCCAGTCGAGAACGATACCGGCCACCGGGTTTTACCGCGTGCACAGGGTGACATCGTGTTCGACCATGTCAGCTTTCACTACCCTGGCTCAGAGCGCACTGCACTCAATGATGTCAATTTTCGCGTGGCACGAGGACAGACGGTGGCGCTGGTCGGTGCATCGGGTGGCGGCAAGACCACCATCAGCGCCCTGATACCACGCTTCTACCTACCGACCTCCGGCCACATACTCATAGACGGCATCGACATCAATGAACTGACTCTGACCAGTCTGCGCCAAAACATTGCCCTGGTGAGCCAGGACATCGTGCTCTTCAACGATACAGTAGAGGCTAACATCGCCTTTGGATTACGAGGTACTTGCGACCTGGAAAAAGTGATTGCAGTGGCCAAGGCCGCCAACGCCTGGGACTTTATTCAGCAATTGCCGGACGGACTGGGCACGATGATTGGTGAGGGCGGCGCAAAACTATCTGGTGGCCAGCGCCAGCGTATTGCCATTGCCCGCGCCCTGCTCAAAGACGCACCCATTTTGATTCTGGACGAAGCCACCTCTGCGCTGGACACAGAATCCGAGCGACAAGTGCAAGCCGCCCTGGCAGTGCTGATGAAAGACCGCACCACCCTGATCATTGCCCACCGGCTCAGCACCGTCGAGAATTCAGACCGGATCATCGTGCTGGATCAAGGTCGCATTGTCGAATCGGATTCGCATGCCGAGCTGATGCGTGCCGGCGGCTATTACGCCAACTTGAACCGGATTCAAGCGTGAACAATCCTAGTCCGCTCTACCGCCAAATTGACCCGCCAGTCCCCAGGTACAGATGAAACCCCTGACGCTTTATTGCAAAAGTTATCACACTGACCTCAAGCGTGTCGTGCGATTGGCGCATTCCGTGCGCCAGTACAACACAGACAATTTGCCTTTTTATGTGTCGGTGCCGCAGGCTGACTTAGCGCTGTTTCAAGAGCATTTGGCTGGGCTGGGTGTCGAATTGCTTGCCGACGAGGACATCATTCAGGCATCGCCACGCATCACGGCAGAACACATGCGCAGCATGCCCGGCAGCTTGTCACAACAAGTAGTGAAATCCGAATTCTGGCGCCTGGGACTGTCCATTACCTACCTTTGTCTCGATTCAGATGCCGCTTTCATCCGCCCCTTTGGTCTGGCCGACTTCTTGACATCTGACGGTACGCCCTACACCATGATGGACGAATGCCATGACTTGATAGAAGATGCCATTCGACACAAGCGCAGGCGTGTCGTTGACGCCTACATCAGGGAAGCTGATCTGGTACAGCAGCTTTTTAAGCGCGCAGGTCGGCGTTACAGTTTTGGCCCTTTTCCGCTGGTATGGCACCGCGCTGTTTGGGAAAGTCTGGACAGCCGCTACCTGCAA
>JAQSDS010000160.1 GCA_029946045.1 Rhodoferax sp. | reverse complement strand
TGAGCTTGGCCAGCACCTCATTGATCGGCAGCTGGGCGGGCGCATCCGCGTAGGCGTGCGCCAGCGGAATATAAGCTGCCTCCCCCGGTGTCACGCTGAAGCTGATGCCGACAATTTGCGCGCGCATTTCATCAAGCGAGGTGGTCTCGGTGTCCACCGCCACCAGCTCGGCGGCCAACACTTTGGCCAGCCAATGGTCAAAGGCCGCCCAGGTGAGGATGGTGTCGTAGCTGACCGTGCTGACGCGGGGTGCGGCGGGGGCCTCGGGGGCGGCGTCCAGTTCGTCGAAAAGGCCGGGTTCACGGTTGTTCACTGCGGAATGGGGGTTAGCGCCAGTGCCGAAAATGGGGTCGGATCCACGGAGCGAAGCGGAGCTGGCTCTGACCCCTTTTTCGGCGACCCCATTTCCTGCGCCCAAGGCTCGTGCGAGGCCCTTGAAGCCATATTTTTCATAAAACCCGGCCAACGCCGGGGTGTTCATGCTGCCCACGGCCATGTCTTCCATGTCGGGCAAATCAGGCAGCCAGTCTTTCAGGTCACAGTCGGTCTTGATGGTCAGCAGCAGACGCCCGGTGGGTAGCCAGTCGAGCGTCTTGCGCAGGTTGTCGCCCACCGCCCCCTTGATGGCATCGGCCTGGGCCACGATGGCATCAAGCGAGCCATATTCCTGCAACCACTTGGCAGCCGTCTTGGGGCCCACCTTGGGCACGCCGGGCACGTTGTCGATGGCATCACCCACCAGGGTCTGGTAGTCCACCATCAGGCTGGGCGGCACACCAAACTCGGCGGTGACGCCGGCCACGTCGCGCACACGGCCATTCATGGTGTCGATGATGGTGATGCGTTCGTTGACCAGTTGGGCCAGGTCCTTGTCGCCGCTGCTCACAATCACCTGCATGCCCTGACCTGCCGCAGTGGCAGCCAGGGTGCCAATCACGTCGTCGGCCTCGACACCGGGCACGTCCAGCACCTTCCAGCCCATCAGCCGAACCACTTCATGGATCGGCTCAATCTGGGCCCGCAAGTCGTCGGGCATGGGGGAGCGATGGGCCTTGTACTGGGGGTACAAATCATCACGAAAGGTGGGGCCTTTGGCGTCAAAAACACAGACTGCATAGGCGGCGGGAACCTCCTTGCGCAAACTTTGCAGCATGTTGATCATGCCCCGAATCGCCCCTGTGGGCGCGCTGGCGGGGTCGCCCGGCACGGCGCGCAGGTCAGGCATGGCGTGAAATGCACGGTACAGGTAGCTGGAGCCATCGACCAGCAGAAGGGTTTGGGGTGGGGCATTGTTCATGCCGGCATTTTGCCTGCAGCTGCGGGCAAAGCCGCTTTATCTACAATCAAAACATGTACCCTACTTATACCGTTCTCCCCCTCCTGCTGGCCTGTGGCCTGGCCTGGAGCCAAACTCCCCCGGTCGTCCCAAGCCAAGCCGCCTCTGCCGCCGTGCAGCGCAGTGCCCCAGACAAGGCACAGCCGCGCATCGAACACATCCATGTCGAAGATGCTGGTGCACGTATTGACGAGGTGCGCGTGGGCGGCGAAACCAAAAGCATCACGGTGCAGCCCAAAGGCGACATGCCAGCCTACCAGGTGGCGCCAAAAACGGGCGAGCGCAGCTGGAAAGTGCTGGGCTTCTGAACTATGGCGGTTTACACGGAAGTCTCTTTTTCCGAGGCCGATGCCCTGCTGCAAGCGCTGGGCCTGGGCACACTGAAAAGCATGCAAGGCTGCGCTGGCGGCATCGAAAACACCAACTACTTTGTCAGCACGCGGCGCAACGGACAGGTGCATGACTACGTGCTGACCCTGTTTGAGCGCCTGAGTTTCGAGCAATTGCCTTTCTATTTGAAGCTGATGAAGCACCTGGCGCAGCACGGTATTTCGGTGCCGGAACCGCATGCCAATGCGCAGGGCGAGTTGGTGCTTCATGTCAAAGGCAAGCCTGCCGCCGTGGTGGATAGATTGCATGGTGCCAGCGAACTTGCGCCCGGCCCTGTGCACTGCGCCCAGGTGGGTGCGATGCTGGCCAGAATGCACCTGGCCGGGCGTGACTTTGAACCAAGCCAGCCCAACTTGCGCGGCTTGCCATGGTGGAACGCCACCGTGCCAGAGGTCTTGCCCTACCTGACGATCAGCCAAAAGACACTGATCACCCAGGAACTGGCCTACCAAAACGAGCTCGCCACCCTGCCCGACTATGTCACCCTGCCGCGCGGCCCGATCCACGCCGACCTGTTTTGCAACAACGCCATGTTTGACCAAGTGGCGGGACAGCCCGTGCTGAGCGGCGTGTTTGACTTTTATTTTGCCGGCGTTGACAGCTGGTTGTTCGACTTGGCAGTGTGCCTCAATGACTGGTGCATCGACCCAGCCAGCGCCACCCCCCATGCCACCCGTACACAGCATTTTCTGAGCGCCTACAACGCGGTTCGGCCCTTGCAAGCGGCTGAACAAGAGCTGCTGCCAGCGCTGCTGCGCGCCGCTGCCTTGCGCTTTTGGTTGTCGCGGCTGTGGGACTTTTACCTGCCGCGCCAGGCCAGCATCCTTGAAGCCCACGACCCCAGCCATTTTGAGCGCGTGCTGCGGCACCGGGTCGCAGAGACACACCCATGAAACTCAAACTCGTTCCCGCCCGCACTGGCGCCAGCTGGGTCAAGCTCGGCATCCGGACTTTCTTCAAACAACCTTTGGCGCTGGCCGGGCTGTTTTTCATTTTCATGGCAGTCATGTCGCTGGCGACCATGCTGCCCATCGTCGGCTTGCCGCTGGCCATGACACTGCTGCCCGCCGCCACGCTGGGCCTGATGGCGGCCACCCGTGAAGCCGAGCAGGGCAAATTTCCCATGCCCCTGATCCTGTTCACCACACTTCGGGCCGGGCCTGCCAAGCTGCGCGCCATGCTGACGCTGGGTGCCTTGTACGCCGGCGGCTTCATGCTGGCCATGGGGGCTTCCTACCTGGTGGACGGTGGCGGCTTCGCGCGGCTTTATCTGGGCGGCAGCGCTCCCACGGCCGAGCTGTTGCAGGCGCCAGACTTTCAAAACGCGATGTGGGTCTTCATGGGTCTGCACTTGCCGCTGTCACTGATGTTCTGGCATGCCCCGGCGCTGGTTTTCTGGCAAGACTTGCCGCCGCTGAAGAGCATGTTTTTCAGCATCGTCGCGTGTTTTCGAAATTTCTGGGCATTCACCGTTTTTGGTCTTGCGTGGATGGCTACCATCGTCGTCGCCGTGCTGGTCATTGGTGTCCTGGGCAATGTCATGGGCAACCCAGGCCTGTCGAGCGTGCTGCTGTTTCCGGCGCTGATGCTGCTGGCGTCGATGTTTTTTACCTCGCTGTACTTCACTTACCGTGACAGTTTCGAGCTTGAGGCAGCGGCGGAGACGATCGACCCCGCCGCAAGCTGAAAGCCGACGCCTTGCTTTAAGCCAACTTGATGCCCGAACCCTCGGCAGTGAGATAACCCACGGCAGCGCCAAAACGGTTCTTGAAATTGGCCCGAACCAGGGGATCCAGTGTGGCTTGCACCTTGCCGTGCAATTTTCCGATCCAGTCACCCGGATGCTGGAAGTTGCTGGTGATGTAGGTCCAGCCATTCAGATCGTCCACCACGCCCAGTCCGGTCGCTTCTGCACCCGATGGCATGGACATCAGGCGACTGAGCTGATGGGTGTCCACGTGATAAGCCCAGACAAAGTTGTTGACATGGGTGCTGCTGTCTTCACCAATGAACAGGGTGCGCAGCTTCTCGGAAAACTTCAGGTTGTCCGGATTGGAAACCATGTCGGGGTTGGCCAGGTTGCCCAGCGCATCTGGCGCAATGTCCTGCCCCATCAACAGTGCACGCATGACCGAAGGCACCCACTCGCTCTGAATGGCGATGCCTGTCTGATCTGATTGCCCACCCGTCAGCGTGTGCGCCATGATGCCGCCGGCCACCAGCGCCTTGTCCAGCGCAATGCCGCTGGCAGCGTTCCAGCCCTTGCCGGCTTTGACCATCGAGTCCTGAATATTTTGTAACGCCGAATAAGCCACCTTGTCCCGGATGTTGACGGTGGTTCCTTCCATTTTTGAGAATCCCATGCTGGCGCCCATCAGGTAGGCATAACGGTGCGTTTCCAGGAACGCCGCTGCTTTTTCCATGCCTGGTTTGAGCTTGACCCAGTTGGCCGTGCCGTTATAGAAAATCTTGCTGAAGCTGGCATCGTTCGGGTCGGTTTTGAGCACCGTCATGATGTCCGCCGGCTTGAGTGTGTTGGCCATTTTCTCAATCTCGGCGCTGGTCGCATGGCCCAGCTTGAGCCACGACAGCTTGACACCCGCATCTGCCGGGTTAATGGAAAAGCCTTGCCCCAGCTTGGCCACATACAAGGTGCCCGCCGACAGATTCTTTTCCTTGTCGGCGACAAACAGGAACAAACCACTGTTGGTGTAATCATCACCCATCAACACGGTGCGGTTATCCGGCATGACTTGCACCAGCTCGTGCGAAATGCGACCCAAACAATAGTGCTTGACGATGGAGCCGGTGCCATCGGGATTGACGGTGACTTCAGGCAAATGTCCGTAGTGGTAGGGATTGGCCACCGCCTCATCACCAAACAGGTTCTTGCTGAAGGCCTTGAACATCTTGTTGTCGGCAGCAAACGGGGCATCGGGCTCGTACTCTTCGCTCGACAGGTGGGTGTTCCAAGGCGACAGACTGGAGCCGCAGGTGATCCAGAGGCCTTGCACTTCGGAGGTATTCACGTTGTGATATTTCACCAGACTCAAGGCACCCGTGGCCTGATTCTGATCCAGCGTCAGCACCGCAATCGGGGACGGCAAGACACCATAGGTATCGGCACCACTCAGGTCGGCATTGGCATATTCAAACTGCACCACAGCAAATACAGCCTTGCCCTTGATGCCTTTGACTGTGGTCTTTGGCAGTTGCAACAAGGACATGCCATCCGGGCAATCGGAGAAAAAC
>JAQSDS010000159.1 GCA_029946045.1 Rhodoferax sp. | reverse complement strand
CCCCGTTCACGACACATCCTGACACAGGGCCCCTACCACCAGGCCAAGGCCACGGTAGCCCGATGGTATCAAGTCGGCAAGGCCGGCTTCTGAACAGCGCAGGCGCGGCAAAGGCTCAGCGCCAACAGCTGCAAGGCCTGCCAGGGCGCCGTCGGCCAATCGGGTCGTTTGAGCCCCTTGACCACACCATCCACCTGGTGCGCATCTTGCAAAAATCCGGCCAAGCTTGCTGCGCTCAGGCGCGGCAGAACCCGCTCGAACAGACGTTCCTTGTTGCCCCACACCCGTTGTTCGCGCAGCGCCATAGGCAACGGGCTGCCCCGGCTGATGGCGTCCTTGACGCGTTTCAGGGCGCGAATGTCTTCTGCCAGCGTGTAGTGCACCAGCACCTCGGCCTCCCCCTCGGCCTGCAGGCCATCGAGCATGCGCTGCACACGCGCGGGCTGACCCGCGAGCACCGCCTCGCTGAGCTTGAACACGTCGTAACGCGCCACGTTGAGCACCGCGCTCTCGATCTGCTCAAACCCCAGTTCACCGGCAGGGTGCAACAAGGCGAGCTTCTGTATTTCCTGGTGCGCCGCCAGCAGGTTGCCCTCGACCCGATCCGCAAAAAACTGCAGCGTGCGCTGACCCTCCACGCCCGCAGCGACGCGTTGTCCTTGCGCGGCCAGGCGCTGGGCAATCCAGGGCGGCAAAGCGGCCCGCTCCACCGGGCTCACTTCGAGCGTGACGCCTGCTTCAAGTGCGGCAAACCAGGCCGTTGCCTTGGTCATGCGATCGAGTCGGGGCAGGATCACCAGCGTCAGGGTGCTGTCATTGCCCTGTGCCGCCTGCGCCAATTGCTGCAGGGCTGCGCTACCGTCCTTGCCGGGTTTGCCCGACGGGATGCGCAGCTCAAGAATTTGTTTGTCCGAGAACAGACTCAGCGAGCCGCCAGCCGCCAGCACCTCACTCCAGTCGAAATGGGCGCCCGAGACGGTATGGGAGCTGCGCTCAGTGAAGCCTTGCGCGCGCGCAGCGATGCGAATGGCATCCAGCGCCTCCTGGATCAGCAGCGGCTCATCACCATGCAGGGTATAGAGGCTTTTCAGGCCTTTTTGCAGATGCGCGGCGAGTGCAGCAGACTGGATTTGCATCGGATGGCGTCAGTCCAGCTGACCCGGCTGAACGGCCGCCAGGCGGCGTAGGATTTGCTGCACGATATCGGTCTGCATGTCGCGGTACAGCAGCGCTTCTTCGGCCTCTTTCGCCAGGGCCGCCGACTCGTTGTAACTGATGTCGCGCTGTTGCACGATTTCATCATCGACGATGATTTCCTTGCCCTTGGCCGTGCGCAAGCTCAGGCGCACGCGCAGGCGCAACTGGAATTCGCGCACCTGACCCGAGGCATTCACGCCGACCACGACTTTTTCGCGCTGCGCATCAAGCACATGCAGCACCAGTTGCGCGGGCGTGGCAGGGCTGTCAGCCACCAGCACCTGCACGGCGGAACCAAAGGAGTTGCGCAGCTCTTGCGCCACGGCACCACCCGGGCTAGGCGTGATGGCAATGCGAGTGAACGCAAAAGCCTGGTTGCCGCGCAGTCGGAAGCCACAGCCAGCCAGGCCAAGTCCGGCCGCCGCAAGGGCCGCGTAGCGCACCACCGCGCGCCGTGTCGTGAGGGTCGAGGCAGCCAGGGGTTTGAATGGCGTCATGACTTAAACCACCAGGTTCACCAGGCGACCGGGCACCACAATCACTTTTTTGGGCGCGGCGCCCTGGCTGAGTTTCTGAAACATCTCGTGGCCGATGGCGGCCTGCTCGATAGCTGCCTTGTCGGCACTGGCGCTGACCACGATCGAGCCGCGTAACTTGCCGTTGACCTGCAGCATGAGTTCGATTTCGTCCTGAACCAGGGCAGACGCATCGACCTGCGGCCAGGAAGCATCAAGCAAGTCACCAAACTGTTGGGCGTAACCGAGCTCACGCCAGAGCGTGTGGGTGATGTGCGGTGTGGCCGGGTACAGACAGCGCAGCAAAATGCCGAAGCCTTCGACCAGCGCCAACTGTGCGCCCGCAGCGTCCGGCGCCTTGAAGTCCTCCAGGGAATTGATCATCTTCATGGCACCGCTGACCACGGTGTTGTACTGCATGCGCTGGTAGTCGTAATCCACCTGTTTGAGCACGGTGTGGATGTCCAGCCGCAAGGCCTTGGCTTCCTTGCTGAAATCAACTGCTTTCAGCCCGGCTGGCGTTGCCATCACGGCATGAACGGTTTGCGGATCCGTCGCAGCCAGCTTGAAGCCGAAGTTCCACACCCTGCGCAAAAAGCGGTAGCTGCCCTCCACCGCGGCGTCATTCCACTCCAGCGTGGCTTCGGGCGGGGCGGTGAACATGGTGTACAGGCGCGCCGTGTCAGCACCATATTTTTCGATCAGGTCCTGCGGATCAACACCGTTGTTTTTGGACTTGGACATGGTGCCCACGCCTTCGTAATCAATCAGCGTACCGACCGGCAGATCGCCCACAGCCTTGACCAGGCGCGCGCCGCTGACCTTGCCCGCGTCGTCGAACACATGCTCGACGTCAGCCGGCCAGAAGTAGTCTTTGCCACCTTTTTCAGTGCGGCGCGAGTAAATGTGGTTGAGCACCATGCCTTGCGTGAGCAGCTTGGTGAAGGGCTCATCCACCTTGACCAAGCCCAGGTCGCGCATCACCTTGGTCCAGAAACGCGCGTACAACAGGTGCAGGATGGCGTGCTCGATGCCGCCAATGTACTGGTCCATCGGCATCCAGTAGTCGGCGCCGTCGGCCACCATGGCGTCGCTATTTTTCGGGTCACAGTAGCGCATGAAGTACCAGGAACTGTCGACAAAGGTGTCCATCGTGTCGGTTTCACGTCGCGCCGCCTTGCCACAAATCGGGCACGCGACACGCTTGTCGCTTCCAGGACTCGCCGCGTGAAAGGCGTCGCACTTGACCAGCGGATTGCCCGAACCATCGGGCACCAGATCAACCGGCAGCACCACCGGCAGGTCTTTCACGGGCACCGGCACCGCGCCGTGCTCGTCGCAATGGATGATCGGGATCGGCGTGCCCCAGTAGCGCTGGCGGCTCACGCCCCAGTCACGCAGGCGCCAAGTGACTTTCTTTTCGCCCAGCCCCAGCCCCAGTAGATCAGCCGCCACCGCATCGACGCAGTCCTTGAATTTCAAGCCGTCGTACTTGCCCGAGTTGATGGCGATCCCCGTGCCCTTTTCGGCATACCAGTCTTGCCAGACGGACTTGTCGAAAACCCCTGAATCGACACCCACCACCGGCTTGATCGGCAAGACGTATTTGAGGGCAAAGGCAAAGTCGCGCTCGTCATGCGCGGGCACACCCATGACCGCACCGTCGCCATAACTCATCAGCACGTAGTTGCCGACCCACACTTCGACCGGTTCACCGGTCAACGGATGCGACACGAACAGGCCCGTGGCCAGGCCCTTTTTCTCTTGCGTGGCGAGTTCGGCCTCGGTGGTGCCGCCGTGGGCGCATTCCTGAATAAAGGCCGCCAGCGCCGGGTTGGCAGCGGCGGCATGCAAGGCCAGCGGATGCTCGGCGGCCACGGCGCAAAACGTGACGCCCATGATGGTGTCGACCCGCGTGGTGAACACGTACAGGCGGCCATCGCCAATCAGCTTGCCGTCAGCCCCCTTGATGTCATGGTTGAAGGCAAAGCGCACGCCCTCGGACTTGCCGATCCAGTTTTCCTGCATCAGCTTGACGCGCTCTGGCCATCCCGGCATGCGGTCGCCGGTCACGTTGGCCAACAGTTCTTCAGCGTACTGGGTGATCGCCAGGTAGTAGCCGGGAATCTCGCGCTTTTCGACCACAGCACCGGTGCGCCAGCCCTTGCCGTCGATGACCTGCTCATTGGCCAGCACGGTCATGTCGACCGGGTCCCAATTGACCACCTGGGTCTTGCGGTAGGCAATGCCTTTTTCCAGCATCTTCAGGAACAGCCACTGGTTCCACTTGTAGTACTCGGGCGTACAGGTGGCAACTTCGCGGCTCCAGTCGATGGCCAGGCCCATGGCCTGCATCTGCTGCTTCATGTAGGCGATGTTCTCAAACGTCCACTGGGCCGGCGGCACACCGTTTTTCAAAGCGGCGTTTTCAGCTGGCAGGCCAAAGGCGTCCCAGCCCATCGGCATCAGCACATTCAACCCCTGCATGCGCAACTGGCGCGTCAGCATGTCGTTGATGGTGTAGTTGCGCACATGGCCCATGTGCAACTTGCCACTGGGGTAGGGCAACATGGAGCAGGCGTAAAACTTTTTCTTGGGCTTGCCGTTGACGTCGACTGCGTTTTCACTCACACGGTAGGCGTCAGCTGCGCCCCAATGGGCCTGGGCCGCGGCTTCAACTTCAAGGTGCTGGTATTTGTCTTGCATAAGGGTCTGAAATGGCGGCGCGTTGGCCGCGCCGGCGTGAAATAGGGCTTGATTTTAAGGTTTGACGAGCGGCGCAGGCGCATCAGCCACAAAGCCAATGCGGCTCAAACCCGCAGTCTGGGCTGCACCCATGACTTCGACGATGCGACCATAGGGCACGGTCTTGTCGGCACGCAGCAAGACTTCGGTTTGCGGATTGGCCCGGGCCACAAGCTGAAGCTGGCGCACCAGGCCATCCAGGGCCACCGCCTGATCGTGCAGATAAGTCTGTCCGGCACCGTCGACGACCACCGTCACCGACTGCGCCGCATCGCCTGTCTTGGCGGCATCGGTGGTGGGCAAATCCAGCTTGACAGAACTCGCCAGCAACGGCGCGGTGATGATAAAGATCACCACCAGCACCAGCATCACATCGATCAGCGGCGTCATGTTGATGTCGCTCATGGGCTGGGCACCCTGGGAACGGTCCAAACGGCCAAATGCCATGGCGGGGCTCAGAGCGCGACTGCGCCAGTGCTGCCCAGTTCGCGCAGGTCGCGGGCAAAGCCTTCGAGCTCGGCCTCCAGACGCGCCACC
>JAQSDS010000158.1 GCA_029946045.1 Rhodoferax sp. | reverse complement strand
CCAGCTGATGCTGGTCGGCATAAACCACCACGCGATGAGCGAGCTGATCGTCATGCTGCCCCAGGCGACCTGCTTGGCGCGCATCGGCACGGCGCGTTGGCTGCGCCAGTCCCGCACCATCGGACCAAAGCGCGGGTGCGTGAGCAACCACTGCTCGTAGCGCGCACTGCCTAGCGAAAAACAATAAGCAGCCAGCAGCACAAAAGGGGTGGTGGGCAACAGCGGCAGCACGATGCCAATCACGCCCAGCAGCAGGCACAGCCCACCGCACACCAGCCAGAACCAGCGCAGCCAGCGAGGGCGCGAGGGTGGCGGTGGCGCAGCGGGCGGCAGCAGGGATGGCAAAATTTGAAGCGGTGTTGATAAATAGCTCGCCATTGTCAGGCCGTTTAACGCACACTTCGGATTTTCCAATTCAAGGAGATCTTTATGCTGGTCGGACTGCCCAAGGAAATCAAGAACCATGAATACCGCGTTGGCCTGACGCCGGCCAGCGTGCGCGAACTCACCCACCACGGCCACCAAGTGCTGGTACAAGCCGGTGCCGGTGCCGCCATCGGCTTGAGCGACGACCAATACCTGGCCGCAGGCGCCACCCTGGCCTTGGATGCGGCGCAGGTCTTTGCGGCGGCTGACATGATCGTCAAGGTCAAAGAGCCGCAAGCCCATGAGTGCGCCATGCTGCGCCCGGGACAAATTTTGTACACCTACCTGCATCTGGCGCCTGACCCGGAGCAAACGGCGGCGCTGGTCAAGTCGGGTGCGGTGTGTATTGCCTACGAGACCATCACCGGCCCCGGTGGCGGCCTGCCTCTGCTGGCGCCGATGAGCGAGGTGGCGGGGCGCATGGCGGTGCAGGCCGGCGCTGCGCACCTGGAAAAGTCCAAGGGCGGCATGGGTGTGCTGCTGGGGGGTGTGCCCGGCGTGCCAGCCGCACATGTGGTGATTTTGGGGGCCGGTGTGGTCGGCACGCACGCGCTGCAGATGGCTGTGGGCATGGGCGCCCGGGTGACGGTGCTGGATAAAAATGTGGACCGGCTGCGCCAGCTTGACCTGATTTTTGGCAACCGCATTCATACCGTCTATTCCACAGCCCATAGCGTCGAAGAAGCGGTGCTGGATGCTGAACTGGTGGTGGGCGGTGTGCTGATACCCGGTGCGGCCGCGCCCAAGCTGGTCACGCGCAGCATGATCTCGCGCATGAAGCAAGGTGCCGTGGTGGTCGATGTGGCGATTGACCAGGGCGGCTGCTTTGAGACCTCGCACGCCACCACCCATGCCGAACCCACCTTTGTGGTCGACGGCGTGGTGCATTACTGCGTGGCCAACATGCCCGGTGCGGTGGCGCGCACCAGCACCTTTGCCCTCAACAATGCCACCATCACCCACGCCGTGACGCTGGCGGACAAGGGCTGGCGGCAGGCGCTCAAGGACAACCCGCACCTGAAAAATGGCCTCAATGTGGCGCATGGGCAGGTGACTTATGAGGCGGTGGCCAGCACGCTGGGTTATGCCTACGTGCCTGCCGATTCGCTGCTGAACTGAGCCCGCCAGACGGGTAGGCCGGGCAGGGGATAATGCCCGCCACATGGCACTTATCACACTCCTTGACGGACAACTGGCTTTCGGACACGTCCCGCTGCTGGATCACACCACTTTTTCACTGGAAACGCAGGAGCGTGTCGGCCTGATCGGCCGCAACGGCGCGGGCAAATCCTCCTTGCTCAAGATTCTGGGTGGGCTGGAAAAGCCCGACGACGGCACCCTGCAGGTGCAGGGCAACACCCGCATTTCTTATGTGGCGCAAGAGCCGCAGCTCGATTCTGATGCCACCGTGTTCGAGGCAGTCAGCGCCGGCCTGGCCCGGGTACGGGAACTGATTGACGAGTATTCCCAGGGCCACGGCGACCTGGACGCGATGCAAAGCGAAATCGAGTCTCTGGACGGCTGGAACTGGGAGCAGCGCGTGGGCGAGACCCTGCACCGGCTGCATCTGGACGCCGATGCACGCATCAGCACGCTGTCTGGCGGCAACAAGAAGCGTGTGGCGCTGGCGCAGGCACTGGTGGCAGCCCCTGATGTGCTGCTGCTCGACGAGCCCACCAACCACCTGGATCTGGACAGCATCGAGTGGCTCGAAGGCCTGCTGTGCGACTTCAAAGGCAGCATCGTGACCGTGACGCACGACCGCTCGTTTCTGGACAATGTAGCGACCCGCATCGTGGAGCTGGACCGGGGCAAGCTGCTGAGCTACCCTGGCAACTTTGCTGCCTATTTGGTGCAAAAAGAAGAACAAATGGCGCAGGAAGCAGTGATCAACGCGCGCGCAGACAAGCTGCTGGCGCAGGAAGAAGTGTGGATCCGCCGCGGCGTCGAGGCGCGGCGCACCAAGGCGCAGGGGCGCATCAACCAGCTGGCCGTGTTGCGCGCCAACCGCGAAGCGCGGCGCGAGGCGCTGGGCAGCGTCAAGCTCGACGTGGCCAGCGGGGCCGTCAGCGGCAAGCTGGTGGCTGAACTGACCCATGTGAGCAAGAGTTTTGGCGAGCGCAAAATTGTTGACGACTTTTCCACGGTCATTTTGCGCGGTGACAAGGTCGGCTTGCTGGGGCCCAATGGCGCTGGCAAGACCACCTTGCTCAAATTGATTTTGGGGGAGCTCAAGGCCGATCCGGCACCGGCCAACGCGCCCAAGCCCGGCCCTGGCGAGAGTGCCTGGGGCACGGTGCGCCAGGGCGCCAACATCACCGTGGCCTACTTTGATCAGATGCGCAATGCGCTCGACCTGGACGCCACGCTGGAAGACTTCATCAGCCCGGGCAGTGAGTGGATCGAAATTGGCAACCGGCGTCAGCACGTTAAAAGCTACCTCGGCGACTTCTTGTTCTCGCCGGCGCGCGCCAATTCGCCAGTGCGCTCGCTCAGCGGTGGCGAGCGCAACCGCCTGCTGCTGGCACGCCTGTTTGCCCGCCCGGCCAATGTGCTGGTGCTCGACGAGCCCACCAACGACCTCGACATCGACACGCTCGAACTGCTGGAGGAGCTGCTGCAAAATTTTGAAGGCACGGTGTTCCTGGTCAGCCACGACCGTACCTTTCTCGATAACGTGGTCACCAGCACCATTGCTTTTGAGGGCGACGCCAAATGGCGCGAGTACGAGGGCGGCGTGACCGACTGGCTGACGCAGACCAAGCGCGCCAACGAAATTGCCAAAAGCAAGGGCCAAAAAGGCGCGCAACCGTTTCATTACGAACGTGACGCGTCGACCAAGATCCAGGCTGCGGCGTCAAACAGCGCTGCTGCGCCTGCACCGTCTGCCTCGGCCGCATCCAGTGCGGCAGCCGCCAAAACCCGCAAGCTCAGTTTCAAAGAACAGCGCGAGCTTGATGCCTTGCCCGACCTGATTGCAGCGCTGGAGACCGAGCAGAAGGAAATTGCTGAATTGCTGGCCGATGGCAGTCTGTACGCCATTGACAATGCCCGCGCCCTGAAACTGGCCACCCGCAGCGCGCAAATTGACGAGGCGCTGATGACCGCGCTGGAGCGATGGGAAAGCTTGGGTTCGTCGGTCTGAAATTGCCGCGCTACAACTGCGCCAGCGGAATGCGGCCAGCTGTTTCATCGGCTTTGAGCAAGGCGATCAGCTCGGCCAGATCCTGATCCAGCCGTTGCAGGGTTTGCGGATGCAACTCGTCGAGTGCGGCCGGTAAAACGCCTTCAAACGGGCCCGGCACCCGGGCCAGTAATTCCAGCGCTGCAGGGGTGGTGTACAAGTGAACATGGCGTTTGTCTTGCGCGTCCTTGTCCATGCGAAGCAATGCTTTCTGCTGCAATACACGCACCAGGTTGCTGGCGGTGGACTGGTGCACATCCATGCGTTTGGCCAGTTCGCTCATGCCGATGCCCGGCTGGTCACGCACCATGCTCAGGGCCCAGACCTGCGCACCGCCGAGGCCGACCTGTTTTTCAATTTGCTTGAAGTGGCTGCGTATGGCGTTGAAAACCACCCGAAAACGCCGCAATACCTGGCTGGAGTGGACGGTCTGGCTGGTGGGTGCATTTTTGTGCGGCATAAATATTCTTGAGGCAAAAGCGTAATCCCGGAATCATAGGGCCGAATGCGTTTCGTGACCCAGTTGTTAGCTGCTGTGGTTGACGCCCAATTCTTTCTTCACCATCCGCATCATCAGGTCGTCAAAGGTGTAAAAACCATTCTCGCACTGGGCCAGTTCATTCAACGCAAAGGCGGCTCCGGTGCCAAAGGCGCGGCGTTCGATCGCGCTGTGAATCAAGCGCACGGTTTGGTAAGGGAAACCGAAAATGACCTCGTGGTGCCCCACAATGCCGCCCAGCCGCAACGAGGTGATGTGATCCTCGTTGACGGCGATCGTCTGTGCAATCTTGCGAGCTGTGCCTGAAACTTCAGGTTTTTCCCGGAAGTGTTGCTCGACAATTTCCACGTCGGCAAACGGCGCGATCTTGCGCAGCAGGCGCGCCGCCATGATCAAAAAGTTGATGCCCACGGTGATGTTGGGCGAGCACAGCACGCGTGCATGGCTGGCCAAAGTATGCGCATAGTCCAGGTCGACGGCGCTGTAAGCTGAGATGGCGCTGACCAGCATGAGCCCCCGGCGTCGCAGCTGTTCGCCGTAAAGGTGCAGGCTCTCGGGGCTGGAGAAGTCCACCAGTGCGTCCACCGGGTGGGCGTCCAGCCATTGCCCCCAGTCCTCATTGGATGCCAGGGCGACCATGGGTAGATCGGGGCTCGGGGCAGTTTTTGCGGGATCGGCTGCAGAGCGGCGTGCAATCCAGCACAGTTCATAACGCGGGTCTTCCTGCAGCACCTGCGCCACAGCTTGTCCCGCCTTACCGAAACCTACCAAACCGACTTTGATCATGATGCTCCTTCTTGTTGTTTGCTGTCGCAGCCGCCCAACACGGTGACTCTGTTGTGGACATTATCGTTAAATACGTTTGCCACAATATGTTTTGCCCCCACAATCTGTCCTGACATGCC
>JAQSDS010000157.1 GCA_029946045.1 Rhodoferax sp. | reverse complement strand
ACACGGTAAAGCGGCTTTTTTCGCGGATGCGGGTGCGCAGCAGGCGCATGTTGCCGCCTTCAAAGTCAACTTGTTGCAGCTCGATGACCTGCGCACTCACGGGAATCGTGAACTTGGCCAGCGGTGTCAGGGTGGTCATGGTGTGATGTGTGTCTGAAAAAAGATACCAAAAGCAAATTCAAGGCCGTGTTGTCCGGACGCAATGCGTCGAAATTGCTCTGCGACGCGCATGCCGCTATTGGGCGCAAAGTCGGGCCCCATCGTCTATTACCGGGAAGGGTGGGGGGATATAACCCATATGGGTAGCACCAAATACCCAACGAGGGGGATAGCAGACCCCACGCCCTGGCTCGTACTATTTGCCCTGCCTACACACACCCGGTTCGACGATTCAGCGCAAAAGATGCGCCCCCATGACAGGAGACACTCAATGAGCATTAAGCAACACGACACCCCCATGCTTGACCAGCTTGAAAGCGGTCCATGGCCCAGCTTTGTCACTGGTCTGAAACGACTGGCCAAGGACAGTGACTACATGACTGACCTGGTGGGTCAGCTGGAGCATTCCTACAAAACCCGCAAGGGCTACTGGAAGGGTGGCACGGTGGGGGTGTTCGGTTACGGTGGCGGTGTCATTCCACGCTTTTCCGAAGTGGCCGAGATGTTCCCGGCGTCCAAGGAATTCCATACCCTGCGCGTGCAGCCACCAGCCGGCATGCACTACACCACCGACGTGTTGCGCAAGATGTGTGACATCTGGGAGCGTCATGGCTCGGGCCTGATCGCGTTCCACGGCCAGTCGGGCGACATCATGTTCCAGGGTGCCAGCACCGCCAACGTGCAGGGTGCTTTTGACGAAATCAATGAACTCGGCTTTGACCTCGGTGGCGCCGGTCCGGCCGTGCGCACCAGCATGTCCTGCGTCGGTGCCGCGCGTTGCGAGCAGTCGTGCTTTGACGAGGCACGTGCCCACCGCCAGGTGCTCAACACTTTCCTGGACGACATGCACCGTCCGGCCTTGCCCTACAAGTTCAAGTTCAAGTTTTCGGGCTGCCCCAACGACTGCATGAACTCGATCCAGCGCGCCGACATGGCCGTCATCGGCACCTGGCGCGACAACATCCGTGTCGACGAAGCGCTGGCACGCAAATGGTTTGACAAGCATGGCATGACCGAATTGGTCAACGACGTGGTCAGCCGCTGCCCGACCAAGGCCATCATGCTCAAGGAAATCAAGGACGTCTCCAAGGGCGACAAAATCTCCAGCGTAGCAGTCAACGACAGCCAGTGCCTGGAAATCGACAACAGCAACTGCGTGCGCTGCATGCATTGCATCAACGTCATGACCGGTGCCTTGGCCACTGGCGTTGACAAGGGTGTCACGGTGCTGATGGGCGGCAAGCGCACCCTCAAGATCGGCGACCTGATGGGCACCGTGGTCATGCCCTTCATGCCCATGAAGACCGACGAAGACTACGAGGCGCTGGTGGAGCTGGGCCAGAAGTCGATTGACTTCTTTGCCGAAAACGCCCTGGAGCACGAGCGCACCGGCGAGATGATCGAGCGCATTGGCCTGATCAACTTCCTTGAGGGCATCGGCGTCGAGATCGATCCCAACATGGTGTCCACACCACGCACCAACCCCTATGTCCGCACCGACGGCTGGGACGATGAAGTGGCCAAGATCAACGCCCGCAAAGCGGCCTGAAGCCGGCTTGTCCTCAACTGATTAAGAAAGAGCACCATGGCAACTATGCGCACCCCCATTGAGAGCGGCGTCCCGGACAACAAGCCGTTCCTGCATCCGTTAATGGCCAAGAACTATGGCAACTGGAAATACCACGACCGGCCCCGTCCGGGCGTGCTGCACCACGTCGCCCACAGCGGCGACCAGATCTGGACCGTGCGTGCCGGCACCCAGCGCCAGATGGACCTCTTTACCATCCGCAAGCTGTGTGACATTGCCGACGAATATGCCGACGGTCATGTGCGCTTTACCATTCGCTCCAACATCGAGTACATGGTGTCGGACCCGGCGCGGGTCGAGCCGTTGGTGGAGGCGCTGACCAACAACGGTTTCCCGGTGGGTGGCACCGGCAACTCGGTCTCAAGCATTGCCCACACCCAGGGCTGGCTGCACTGCGACATTCCGGGTACCGACGCTTCGGGCGCCGTGAAAGCCCTGATGGATGACCTGCACGCCGAGTTCATCAAGGAAGACATGCCCAACCGCGTGCACCTGTCCACCTCCTGCTGCGAGATCAACTGCGGCGGCCAGGCCGACATCGCCATCGTGATGCAGCACACCAAGCCGCCCAAGATCAACCACGACCTGGTCGCCAACATGTGCGAGCGTCCCACCGTGGTGGCGCGCTGCCCGGTGGCGGCCATCCGCCCCGCCATGGTCAACGGCCGGCCTTCGCTGGAAATTGATGAGTCCAAATGCATGTGCTGCGGCGCCTGCTTCCCACCCTGCCCACCGATGCAGATCAACGACCCCGAGCACAGCAAGCTGGCGATCTGGGTGGGCGGCAAAAATTCGAATGCGCGTGGCAAACCGACCTTCATGAAGATGGTGGCCTCGGGCCTGCCCAACAACCCGCCACGCTGGCCCGAAGTGTCGGCCATGGTCAAGAAAATTCTGTACACCTACAAGGCCGACGCACGCTCGTGGGAGCGGGTCTCTGACTGGATCGAGCGCATCGGCTGGCCCGCCTTCTTCGAAAAATGCGATCTGCCGTTCACCAAGTACCTGATCGATGACTGGCGCGGTTCACGTTCCAGCCTGAACGCATCGACCCACATCCGGTTCTAAACATCCGACAAGCAGTTGGGGACAGAGCTAAAGATCTGTCCCGCAAAGTAATAGGAACAACATGAAATTCGGCATCCTCGTCAACGAAGGTCCCTACACACACCAGGCGTCTGACAGCGCTTACCAGTTCGCCGTGGCCGCCCTGGCCAAGGGCCATAGCATTCAGCGCGTGTTTTTCTACCACGACGGCGTCAACAACGCGACCCGCCTCACCGAGCCGCCACAGGATGACCGCCATGTGGTCAACCGCTGGTCGGCGCTGGCCACCGAGCACAAGGTCGACCTGGTGGTGTGTGTGGCTGCCGCCTTGCGCCGCGGCATCAAGGACGAGGTGCTGGCCCCTGGCTTTCGTATCTCGGGCCTGGGCCAGTTGGTCGACAGTGGCATCAAGGCGGACCGCCTGGTCACCTTTGGCGATTAATCCGATTCAGAGAAACACACCATGAGTGAACAACAAACCCCTGCGCCCAGCGGCCCCAAAGTGAAGAAATTCATGTTTGTTAACCGCAAGGCCCCTTACGGCACCATCTACGCCCTTGAAAGCCTGGAGGTGGTTCTGATCACCGCCACCTTCGATCAGGACGTGAGCCTGGTGTTCATGGATGACGGCGTTTACGAGCTGGCCAAGGGCCAGCAGACCAAAGGCATCGGCATCAAGAACTTCTCGCCCAGCTACCGCGCCCTTGAAGGTTACGACATCGAAAAACTGTATGTCGACCAGGCGTCTCTGGACCAGCGTGGCCTGACCGAAGCGGACCTGCTGGTGCCGGTCGAGGTGCTGGACGACCAGCAAATGGGCGCGCTGATGGCGCAGCAAGACGTGATCCTGAGCTTCTAAACAAATAGCCTTGCGGGACAGATCTTGAGCTCTGTCCCCAACTGATTGGAGAACCCCCATGTTGCACATCGTTAATAAATCACCCTTTGCTACCAACGCACTCGACACCTGCCTGCGCATGGCGCAAACTGGCCACGCCGTGCTGCTGATTGAGGACGGCGTTTATGCCGCCACCCAGGGCAGCGCCACCGCCGAGCGCATGCGCCAGGCGGCTGCCAAGCTCAGCCTGTATGTGCTGCAGCCCGACCTGGATGCCCGTGGCATGACAGCCAAGCTGATGGACGGCATCATGCTGGTGGACTACGCCGGTTTTGTCGACCTGGTCGAGAAATACCCCACCTCACAGTCGTGGCTCTAAGCCCGATCTGACCCCTTATTTATTTTTAACTGGAGAACACCATGAGTTTTGAAATCAACGGCCAAACCTACGAAACCGACGAAGAAGGTTACTTGCTGAACCTGGCCGAATGGACCCCCGAGGCCGCCGTCCACCTGGCCGAAGAAGAGAAAGTACCGCTTTCCGACAACCACTGGGAAGTCATCAACTTTCTGCGCGAGTACTACAACGAGTACCAGATTGCCCCGGCCGTGCGCGTGCTGACCAAGGCCATCGGCAAGCGATTTGGTGAAGAAAAAGGCAACAGCAAGTACCTGTACGACCTGTTCCCTTATGGTCCAGCCAAGCAGGCCTGCAAGATTGCCGGCTTGCCCAAGCCCACCGGCTGCATCTGATTCTTGAGCTGATTCCAACGAACTTGCAGGCTTGCCCATGTCCGTCCTGACCATCATGTATGCGCTGCTGTTTTATGTTGCTACCGCGGTGCTGGTGCTGGGCGTGGCAGGCAAGATTCGCTCGTATGCCAAAACTCCGGCGCCCCTGAAAATCCCCACCACGCCGGCGCCCACCACGGCGGCCGGGGTGCGCTGGCGCATGACGCGCGAGGTGGTGTTGTTTGAGAGCCTGTTCAAGTCCAGCAAATGGACCTGGATTTTTGGCTGGCTGTTTCATGTGACCCTGTTGTTGGTCACGCTGCGCCATCTGCGCTATTTTCAGGACCCGGTCTGGCTGCCCGTGGTGCTGGTGCAACCCTTCGGCACCTACGCCGGCTTTGTCATGGTTCTGGCCCTGGGCGGCTTGTGGGCGCGGCGCTGGCTGGTGGACCGGGTGCGCTACATCTCCACGCCGTCCGACCACCTGATGTTGGTGCTGCTGCTGGCCATTGGCCTGAGCGGCTTGGCCATGCGTTTTGTGGCACACACCGACATCGTCGCACTCAAGGCTTTTGTGCTGGGCTTGATGCGCTTCAACTGGCAGCCACTACCGGCTGACCCGGTGCTGCTGGTACATCTGGCGCTGGTGGCCTTGCTCATGATCATTTTCCCGATC
>JAQSDS010000156.1 GCA_029946045.1 Rhodoferax sp. | reverse complement strand
GGCCGGCATTGCCTGCGCGCGCGGCGTGCTGGTTGACGCCACGGGGGCGAGCTCGTGTCCTGACGTGTTCGCCGCCGGTGACGTGGCCGCCTGGCCGCTGCGGGGCGGCGGTCAGCGTTCGCTGGAGACTTACCTGAATAGCCAGGCGCAGGCTGAAGCCGTCGCCAGCGCTATGTTAGACAAGCCAGTGCCGGCGCTCCAGGTGCCGACTTCGTGGACGGAGATTGCGGGCCACCGCATCCAGATGATTGGCGACGCCGAAGGGCCCGGAGAAATTGTTCCGCGCGGCGATACGCAGAACGGTCAGCCCTTGGTGTTGTTCCGGCTGCTCGATGGCCGAGTTGAAGCCGCAACGGCGATCAACGCCGCGAAAGAATTTTCCGTGGCGACCCGATTGGTGGTCGCACGGGTTCCTGTTTCGGCCGGACAGTTGCAAGATGCCGGCTTGAACCTGCGGGACCTGCTGAAAGCCAAACCGCAGTGATGCGCGTGACCGGCGATTTGCTTTAACAAAAGGAGTTTGAAAATGAAATTGACAGGTGAAGTGGTATTGATAACAGGTGGCGCGGCTGGACTGGGGCGCGCCCTGGTGGACAGGTTCGTTGCAGAAGGCGCCAAGGTGGCGGTGCTTGACAAGTCGGCGGATCGGCTCCAGCAAATGGAATCCGACCACGGCGCCAACGTGGTCGGCATCGTCGGCGACGTGCGCTCACTGCAAGACCAGAAACAGGCCGCCAGCCGCTGCGTGGCCAAGTTCGGGAAAATCGATACCCTGATTCCCAACGCGGGCATTTGGGACTACTCGACGGCGCTGGTCGATCTGCCGGAAGACCGCATCGATGCCGCGTTCGACGAGGTCTTTCACATCAATGTCAAAGGCTATATCCACGCCGTCAAGGCCTGTCTGCCGGCCCTGGTCGCCAGCCGTGGCAACGTGATCTTCACGCTCTCGAATGCGGGCTTCTATTCCAATGGTGGAGGCCCTCTTTACACGGCTGCCAAGCACGCGGTGGTGGGCCTGGTGCGCGAGCTGGCGTTCGAGCTAGCGCCGTACGTGCGTGTCAATGGTGTGGCACCGGGCGGCATGAACACGGATTTGCGCGGCCCTTCGTCGCTGGGCATGAGCGGTCAATCGATTTCGACCGTGCCGCTGGCCGAAATGCTGGAGTCCGTGCTGCCAATTGGCCGCATGCCTGACACCGAGGAGTACACCGGTGCCTACGTGTTTTTTGCCACGCGAGGCGATACGGTGCCAGCTACCGGGGCCTTGCTGAACTACGACGGCGGCATGGGAGTTCGTGGAATATTCTCGGCAGCAGGAGGCACGGACTTGCTCGAAAAACTGAATATCAAATAAGGAGACAGAAATGAGTATCAAAAGCTTGGGTTACATGGGATTCGCGTTCAAGGACGGGGGGCCGCCTATGTCAACCAGGGCCTGTCGCCCTGACCCGCGCTGCAGGCCTTCCTGGGCCGTGTCGGGGGTCGCGAAGCGGTTCCGGCAGCATTGCGCGCCGAGGGCTTGATTCAAGACTGAACAGGCTCTCAGGGTCGCTGAAGCGGCCCGCTCTGCGCACTGCCACCCAAAACATGCGCCAACTATTTCTAGAAAACCCGAACCGACATGACCCCTGAACTGATAGAAACCCTGGGCGACGAGCTGTACCACGCCATGACCACCCAAACCGTGGTCGAGCCGCTGACCAACCGCTACCCCGACATCACCATCGAGCACGCCTACCACATCCAGCAGCGCATGATTTCGCGCCGCCTGCAGGCCGGCGAGCGCATCGTCGGCAAGAAAATCGGCGTCACCAGCGCGGCGGTGATGAATATGCTGGGTGTCTACCAGCCCGACTTCGGCTACATGCTCGACGGCATGATCGGCAGCGACGGCGGCAGCATCGCCATGGCCTCCCTGATTCAGCCCAAGGCCGAAGGCGAAATCGCCTTTGTCCTGAAAAAAGACCTGATGGGCCCCGGCGTGACCAACGCCGACGTGCTGGCCGCCACGGACTTCGTCATGCCCTGCTTCGAGATCGTCGACTCGCGCATCCGCGACTGGAAAATTAAGATCCAGGACACCATCGCCGACAACGCCTCCTGCGGCATGTTCGTGCTAGGCAGCACTGCCGTGGACCCGCGCAAGCTCGACCTGACCACTTGCGGCATGGTGCTGGAGAAAAACGGCGAGATCATCGCCACCGGCGCCGGAGCCGCCGCCCTGGGCTCGCCGGTCAATGCTGTGGCCTGGCTGGCCAACACCCTGGGCCGCCTGGGCATTGGCCTCAAGGCCGGCGAGGTGATCCTCTCCGGCGCACTAGCCGCCATGTTCCCGGCTCAGGCCGGCGACCACTTCCGCGTCACCATAGGCGGCATCGGCGGCTGCTCGGTGCGCTTTCATTGACTGCAAAGGAAACCTCATGGCCAAAAAAATCAAATGCGCCCTGATCGGGCCCGGCAATATCGGTACCGACTTGCTGGCCAAACTGCAACGCAGCCCGGTTCTGGAGCCGGTCTGGATGGTGGGCATCGACCCCGAATCCGACGGCCTGAAACGCGCCCACAAGATGGGCATCAAAACCACCGCTGACGGTGTCGATGGCCTGCTGCCGCATGTGCTGGCCGATGGCGTGCAAATCGCCTTTGACGCCACCAGCGCCTACGTGCATACCGAAAATTCGCGCAAGCTCAATGCGCTGGGTGTGATGATGATCGACCTGACGCCTGCCGCCATCGGCCCGTTCTGTGTTCCACCAGTGAACCTGATGGAACACCTGGGCAAGGGCGAGATGAACGTTAACATGGTCACCTGCGGTGGCCAGGCCACCATCCCTATGGTGGCAGCGGTGAGCCGCGTGCAAGCGGTTGCTTACGGCGAAATCGTGGCGACGGTGTCCAGTCGCTCGGTCGGCCCCGGCACGCGCAAGAACATCGACGAGTTCACCCGCACCACTTCCGCTGCGGTGGAAAAAGTGGGCCGTGCCAAAAAGGGCAAGGCCATCATTATCATTAACCCGGCAGAGCCTGCCATGATGATGCGCGACACCGTGCATTGCCTGACCGAAACCGAGCCGGACCAGGCTGCGATTACCGCATCCATCCACGCCATGATCAAGGAAGTGCAGAAGTACGTGCCCGGCTACAAGCTGGTCAACGGCCCGGTGTTTGACGGCAGGCGCGTTTCCGTCTTTTTGGAAGTGGAAGGCCTGGGCGACTACCTGCCCAAGTACGCCGGCAATTTGGACATCATGACTGCCGCAGCAGCCCGCACCGCTGAAATGTTTGCCGAAGAAATCCTCACCGGTACGCTCACGCTGAGTCTCACCGCTGCCGAAGCCGCCACCGTCTGATCCCCCAGGGAGAAAAACATGAATTTGCAAGGCAAAAGAGTAACCGTTCACGACATGACATTGCGTGACGGCATGCACCCCAAGCGCCACCTGATGACGCTGGACCAGATGAAGACCGTGGCCTGTGGCCTAGACGCCGCCGGCGTGCCGCTGATTGAAGTGACCCACGGCGATGGCCTGGGCGGCTCGTCCGTCAACTACGGTTTTCCGGCGCATACCGATGAAGAGTACCTGGGTGCGGTTGTGCCGCTGATGAAGCAAGCCCGCGTCTCGGCCCTCTTGATTCCCGGCATCGGCACGGTGGACCATCTGCTCATGGCCAAAGACCTGGGCGTGAAGACCATCCGCGTGGCGACGCATTGCACCGAGGCCGATGTCTCCGAACAACACATCGGAAAGTCCCGCGCCTTGGGCTTGGACACTGTGGGCTTTTTGATGATGGCCCACATGGCATCTCCCGAGAAGTTGGTGACGCAGGCCCTGCTGATGGAAAGCTATGGCGCCAACTGCATTTACATCACCGACTCGGCCGGCTACATGCTGCCCGACGATGTGCGTGCCCGCCTGGGGGCGGTGCGCGCCGTACTGCAGTCCGACACCGAGCTGGGTTTCCACGGTCACCACAACATGGCCATGGGTGTGGCCAATTCCATCGCCGCGGTTGAAGTCGGTGCCACCCGCATTGACGCTGCCGCTGCCGGCCTGGGCGCTGGTGCCGGCAACACGCCCATGGAAGTGTTTGTGGCCGTGTGCGCGCGCATGGGCATAGAGACCGGCGTGAATGTATACAAGATTCAGGACGTGGCCGAAGACCTAGTGGTGCCCATGATGGACCACGCTATCCGCATCGACCGCGACTCGCTCACCCTGGGCTATGCCGGGGTCTATTCTTCCTTCTTGCTGTTTGCCAAACGTGCCGAGAAAAAGTACGGCGTCTCAGCCCGCGACATTTTGGTTGAGATGGGCCGACGCGGCATGGTGGGCGGGCAAGAAGACATGATCGAAGATACCGCCATGACCATGGCGCGTGAACGAGGGTTGACCTTTGCCGCCGCTTGAAATCAGACCCGGCGCGGCATGAAGCGCGCCGCCTGACTTATTTCCTATTTATTCACTTGAAAGATAAAAATGACTGCACTCACCGAAAGCGCTACCAGCAAGTTCGCAAAAATCAACGAAAAAGGTTTTTCCGACTTCAATATCCATTACAACGAAGCGGGCAACGGCGAAACCGTCATCATGCTGCACGGCGGCGGCCCTGGCGCTGGCGGCTGGAGTAACTACTGCCGCAACATCGGCGCGTTCGTCGAGGCCGGCTACCGGGTGATCCTGAAGGACTCGCCCGGCTTCAACAAGTCGGACGCGGTGGTAATGGACGTGCAGCGTGGCTTGGTCAACGCCCGTGCAGTCAAAGGCCTGATGGACGCGCTGGACATCGACCGGGCGCACCTGGTCGGCAACTCGATGGGGGGCGCCTCGGCGCTGAACTTCGCGCTCGAATACCCCGATCGCATCGGAAAACTGATCCTAATGGGGCCCGGCGGCCTGGGCCCCAGCATGTTCGCGCCGATGCCGATGGAAGGCATCAAGCTGCTGTTCAAGCTGTATGCCGAACCGTCCTACGAGACTCTGAAACAGATGCTTCAGGTGTTTTTGTATGACCAGTCCCTTATCACCGAGGAGTTGCTGCAGGGCCGCTGGGAC
>JAQSDS010000155.1 GCA_029946045.1 Rhodoferax sp. | reverse complement strand
CGGTCAAAGCGACCGAAGCCGACAAGGTTCAGGCCTTGCTGGACGGCAATCAGGCTGACGCAAAAGCGGCTGCCACAGCCCGTTTTGTGGTGCAGGTTGGCGCCTTTGCCGACCCTGTTCGGGCGCGTGAGGTGCGCCAAAAGCTCGAGCGTGCCGGCCTGAAAACCTATACCCATGTCGCGGAAACCAAGGACGGTCAACGCACCCGGGTGCGGGTGGGGCCGTTTGCCGAGAAGGCAGACGCTGAAAAGGCAGCAGAAAAAATCAAAAAGCTGAAGCTGTCCGCTGCGCTGCTCACGCTGTGATGGGTGACTGCTGACCATGCCTGTGCTGGATTGGGTTTTTGCTGCCATCTTGCTGATGTCGGTGTTGGTGGGCGCCTGGCGCGGCCTGGTGTTCGAGGTTTTGTCTCTGCTCAGCTGGATTGCTGCATTTTTGCTGGCGCAGTGGCTGGCCCCGGACGTGGCGCATTATTTGCCTATGCGTGGCGCCAGTGATGCGGTGCGCTATTGGGCCGGTTTTCTGCTGGTCTTCATTGCCACGGCAATGTTTGGTGGTTTGCTCGCCTCGTTGCTTAAAAAGTTGATGGCCAGCGTTGGTTTGCGGCCAGTAGATAGGGTGTTGGGGGCTGGTTTTGGTGCAGTTCGTGGCGTCTTGCTGCTGCTGTTTGCCACCTTGCTGGCAGCTATGACACCCTTCAAGTCCAGCACCGCCTGGCAGGAGTCCCGCGGTGTGGCCTTGTCGTTGACGGTGTTGCACAGCCTGCAACCCAGCCTGCCGCAGGATTTGGTGAAGTATTTGCCTGCATGAATAAGTCGTTGAAAAGATTGGAAAACTATGTGTGGAATTGTTGGCGTAGTCAGTAACGCGCCGGTTAATCAGCTGCTGTATGACGCGCTGCTGCTGTTGCAGCACCGTGGTCAGGACGCTGCGGGCATCGTCACGCAGCAAGAGCGCAAATTTTTCATGCACAAGGCCAAGGGCATGGTGCGCGACGCTTTTCGCACCCGCAACATGCGCTCCTTGCCGGGCAATTGCGGCTTGGGTCAGGTGCGCTACCCAACAGCGGGCAATGCTTTCAGCGAAGAAGAGGCCCAGCCTTTTTACGTCAATGCGCCTTTTGGCATCGTGCTGGTGCACAACGGCAACCTGACCAATGCCCATGCCCTCAAGGCCGAGCTGTTCAGCGCCGACCACCGCCACATCAACACCGAGAGCGACTCCGAGGTGCTGCTCAATGTGCTGGCCCACGAAATTGGCGAAACCACGCGCGGTCTGCCCCTGACGCCGCACGACGTTTTCGAGGCGGTGCGCAAGGTGCATCGTCGCATCAAAGGATCCTATGCGGTGATCGCCATGATCGCCGGCCACGGCGTGCTGGCGTTTCGCGACCCGTTTGGTATCCGGCCGCTGTGTATGGGGGTGACCGATGGCACCGTGATGCTGGCCAGCGAATCTGTGGCCATGGAGGGCACCAACCACAAGTTCGAGCGCAATATCCAGCCGGGTGAAGCGGTGTTCATCGACCTGCAAGGCCAGGTGCATGCGCAGCAGTGCGCCGATCACCCGGTGCTGAATCCTTGTATTTTTGAATTTGTCTATCTGGCCCGGCCTGATTCGGTCATGGATGACATTTCGGTGTACCAGGCCCGTTTGAACTTGGGTGAATCGCTGGCCAAGCGCGTGATCTCGACCGTGCCGCCCAGTGAGATCGATGTGGTCATTCCGATCCCCGAGTCCAGTCGCCCCAGCGCTGCGCAACTGGCGCAATTGCTGGGTCTGCCCTACCGCGAAGGCTTTGTCAAAAATCGCTACGTGGGTCGCACCTTCATCATGCCGGGGCAATCCGTACGCAAAAAATCGGTGCGCCAGAAACTCAATGTGATCGCCAGCGAATTCAAGGGTCGTAATGTGCTGCTGGTGGACGATTCCATCGTGCGTGGTACCACGTCGAAGGAAATCGTGCAGATGGCGCGTGACGCTGGCGCCAACAAGGTCTACATGGCCAGTGCAGCTCCGCCCGTGCGCTTCCCCAACGTCTATGGCATCGACATGCCGACTCCGGAAGAACTGGTGGCGCACAACCGCACGGTGGAGGAAATTCGCCAAATCATCGGCTGCGATGCCTTGATCTATCAGGATGTGGACGGCATGAAAAGAGCGATCGGCTCGCTTAATTCCAACATCAAGGACTTTGATGCGTCGTGTTTTGATGGCGTGTATGTCACCGGCGACATCACGCTGGAAGATATTCAGCGGCTCAATGCCAAACGTGTCGGTGGGGATGAAAACCAGGAGGACAACTCGCGCCTGGCCCTGCCCAACCATGAAGACTGACCATGTCCGCCAAGAAACTCCCTGACAACCTGCACCGTGATACGCTGGCCGTGCGCGCTGGCATTGAGCCCAGCCAGTACGGTGAAAATTCCGAAGCGCTGTACCTTACCAGCAGTTTTGTGCAGCCCGATGCCGAGACCGCCCGCAAACGTTTTGCCAATGAGGAAGACGGCTACACCTACACCCGCGTTGGCAACCCCACGGTAACCGGCATGGAGCAGCGGCTGGCGGCACTTGAAGGCACCGAAGCCGCCATGGCCACTTCGAGCGGTATGTCCGCCGTGTTGTTGCTGGGCATGGGACTGCTGCGCGCCGGTGACCATGTGGTGTGTTCGCAGTCGGTGTTTGGTTCCACCTTGCGCCTGTTCGCCGTGGAGTTTGCCAAGTTCGGCGTGGAGACCACCTTTGTCTCGCAAACCGACGTGGCGCAATGGCGCGCTGCGCTCAAACCCAATACCAAGCTGTTGTTTGCCGAAACGCCGACCAATCCACTCACTGACATTTGCGACATCGCGGCGCTGGCCGAGGTGGCCCATGCCGGTGGCGCGCTGCTGGCCGTGGACAACTGTTTTTGCACCCCAGCGCTGCAGCGGCCGGTGGAGTTTGGCGCTGACTTTGTGATCCACTCGGGCACCAAGTACCTGGACGGCCAGGGCAGGGTGGTGGCCGGTGCCATTTGCTGCTCGCACAAGTACGTCAACGACGTGTTCTGGCCTATCAACCGCACTGCTGGCATGGTGCTGTCGCCGTTTAACGCATGGGTGGTCACCAAGGGCATGGAAACCTTGGCCATTCGCATGCGCGCCCAGTGCGACAGTGCCCTGGCATTGGCGCAGTGGCTGCAACAGCAGCCCAACGTGGCCCATGTCTATTACCCCGGCCTGGCTTCGCACCCGCAGCACGAGCTGGCCATGCGCCAGCAAAGCGGCCTGGGTGGCGCCGTGGTCTCGTTTGATGTGCACGCGTCCGATGCGACGCAAGGCCGCAAGCGTGCGTTTCATGTGATCGACAGCACCCAGGTGTGCTCGGTCACCACCAACCTGGGCGATACCAAGACCACCATTGCCCACCCTGCCACCACCTCGCATGGCCGCCTGACCGAGGTTCAGCGTCAGGCCGCCGGCATTGGCCAGGGCCTGATCCGTGTCGCCATGGGTCTGGAACACCTTGGCGATATCCAGGCCGACCTGGCCCGTGGCCTGCAACAACTCGACACTCTGCCATGACCCCAACCCGTACCCGTTTCGCCCCGTCGCCGACTGGCTTCATTCACCTGGGCAACATCCGCTCGGCCCTGTACCCCTGGGCTTTTGCCCGCTCGACCGGTGGTGATTTCATCTTGCGCATCGAGGACACCGACCTGGAGCGCTCTACCCAGGCGGCTGTCGATGTGATCATCGAGAGCATGAGCTGGCTCGGACTCAATTACGACGAAGGTCCGTTTTATCAAATGCTGCGTATGGACCGCTACAAGGCGGTGCTTGCTGACATGGTGGCCGCAGGCCATGTTTACCCGTGCTACATGAGCATGGCCGAGCTCGATGCCCTGCGGGAACGCCAGACCCTCGCCAAGGAAAAGCCGCGCTACGACGGTACCTGGCGTCCGGCACCAGGCAAAACCTTGCCGCCCGTTCCCGAAGGCGTGCAACCGGTGTTGCGTTTCAAGAACCCGCAAGGCGGCTCGGTGGTGTGGGAAGACAAAGTCAAGGGCCGTATCGAAATCAGCAACGACGAGCTTGACGACCTGGTGATTGCGCGCCCGGACGGCACGCCTACCTACAATTTTTGCGTGGTGGTGGACGACATCGACATGACGATTACCCATGTGATTCGCGGCGATGACCACGTCAACAACACGCCGCGCCAGATCAACATCTTCAAGGCGCTCGGCAAAGAGCCGCCGGTGTATGCCCATTTGCCCACCGTGCTCAATGAGCAGGGCGAAAAAATGAGCAAACGCAACGGTGCCAAGCCGGTCACGCAGTACCGCGAAGAAGGCTACCTGCCCGATGCCATGGTGAACTACCTGGCTCGCCTGGGTTGGAGCCATGGCGACGACGAAATTTTCAGCCGGGCACAGTTTCTGGAGTGGTTCAATCTGGACCATCTGGGCAAAAGCGCGGCGCAGTTTGACGAGGCCAAGCTGCGCTGGGTCAATGCCCAGCACATCAAGATCACCGCCGACGAGGTGCTGGCACCGCTGGTGCAAGCGCAACTGGCCAAACGTGGCATCGAAGCCGATGCACGCCTGACCGGCATTTGCGCGCTGTTCAAGGACCGCTGTGACACCACCGTGGCATTGGCCGACTGGGCCGCGGTGTTTTATGCCGACGTGCAACCCGCAGCCGCTGACCTAGGCCAGTATGTGACCGAAGCCGTTCAACCGGCACTGACGCTGTTGGCCGACAAGCTCGCCAGCTGCGCTTGGGACAAGGCCGGCATCGCCGCTGCCATCAAGGAAGTGCTGACAGCTTGTGGTCTGAAAATGCCGCTGTTGGCCATGCCGGTGCGGGTGTTGGTGGTCGGCACGGCACAGACACCGTCACTAGATGCTCTGTTGGCACTTTTTGATCGTGAAAAAGTTATCGCCAGATTAAAACTGGCCAAAAATTAACGCTATAATTTGAGGCTTGGAAACAAACACTGCTTCTAAACAAAGCGGTTGTGGATTCGGGGGTATAGCTCAGCTGGGAGAGCGCTTGCATGGCATGCAAGAGGTCAGCGGT
>JAQSDS010000154.1 GCA_029946045.1 Rhodoferax sp. | reverse complement strand
GCGCACCGCTGAGCTTTTTTTAAGCCTCAAAGGCAAACACTCGCTGATGGTGGTGGAGCACGACATGAGTTTCATCAACACCATTTCCGACATCGTCACCGTGCTGTGCGACGGTTCGGTGCTGGCCCAAGGCACGCTGGCGCAGGTGCAGAGCGATGAGCGGGTCATCGAAGTCTATCTGGGCCGCTAAGCTGGCAACCCTATGCTGAACGTCAAAAACATCAACCAATACTACGGCGGCTCGCACATCCTGCGCGACGTCAGCCTGCAGGCCAGCTTGGGCAAAGTCACTGTGATTCTGGGGCGCAATGGCGTGGGCAAAACCACGCTGCTGAAAAGCCTGATGGGCCTGGTGCCGATCAAGAGCGGCAGCATCGAATTTGATGGCAAACCCATCCACAACGCCACGCCTTACGAACGGGCCCGCGCCGGGATTGGTTTTGTGCCCCAGGGGCGCGAGATTTTTGGCCGCCTCACGGTGCAGGAAAATCTGGCCATGGGCCTGGCCTACAAACCCGCCAGCACACCCATTCCGCCCGAATTGTTTGAGCTGTTCCCGGTGCTCAAGCAAATGCTGCATCGCCGCGGCGGTGACTTGTCGGGCGGGCAACAACAACAGCTGGCGATTGCCCGTGCGCTGGCGGCCGGACCCAAACTACTGATTTTGGACGAGCCCACCGAAGGCATTCAGCCCAGCATCATCAAGGACATTGGCCGCGTGATTCGGATGCTGGCCGACCGTGGCGACATGGCCATTGTGTTGGTGGAACAGTATTACGACTTTGCCCAGGAACTGGCCGACAACTATGTGGTGATGGAGCGCGGCGCCGTGCGCGCCCAGGGTCTGGGGGCCAACATGGAGATTGACGGCGTACGCCAGCTGGTGGCTATTTGAGACTTTGCGGGTCAGACCACTCGCAAACGGCACCAGTTCCAGCAAGTAATGGATGAACGGTTCGCCATGTCCAGATGCCATCGGACAGTTCAGTCTGACCATTGTCTGCGCCGGCAATCAAATTCCAGGCAGCGGGCGAACGCGCTGAAAGTTTCAATTCTGGACGATTGAACATGAAACCCCATTCATCCGTACGCTTCGGGCTCCTCAGAAAATAGCTCTCGTTGTTGAGCAAGATGAGGTGATCCGCGGCCTTTCCGGCAGCGACAAATGCATCCAACGTAAGTTGCGCGCTGTAGTTGATGATGACGATGCCACGCCGATTGCCCTTGTTGTCAACGACAGGTGTTGCAACCCGCAACATTGGCCTGTAGGGCTGTTCAAGCTTGTCCTGCTCGATATTGAGGTCAAGCGGTGAGACAAACACCTCGCCTGGTCTCAGCGTTACGCTGTCTTTGAAATAGTAGCGGTCACCTTTGTATTGCAGCTTGTCGGCTGGAACGACGATCGGACGACCATCTACCAAATCGACGCGAATGATCTCTATGCCAGCTTCATTGATCCAACGGATTTGGTTGAACGTTTGCTTAATTAGGGAAACATCAACGAAATGTCCGGTCAATTGAGCGAGGTCTTTCTCTGTTGGCGTCGCCTCGGCGTTTCTGAATTCAGCAAGACTCGCTAGAAAAAGAACGTCGTCCTTAATGGCTTTGACAGTTTGCCCCACAGTTCTCGCGCTCAATCCTACGCTCAGTGTTTCCTGTGTTTTCAGGTGGGTCAGTTCGCGTTCGATTTCAGCTTGGCCGTAAAGGTACGTTACGCTCACCAAGAGCAAGGCAATGGGTAAGAACAAGCGCAGGAAACTGGCAATAAAACGTGACAACAGGAAAACTTTGTACATGTTGTCTCAACGAGGGGACGGGTAGCAAATTTTCATAGTTCTACTTTGTCGCGCTACGCTTGCGTGTGGCTCAACTTCATGGTGTGCTGTAGCTGCGCCAGCCCGCGGACTCCATGCCTTGCCGTTGCGCTGTGTTCCAGGTGCCGATGTCCAAATATCAGCATGGGCACGTTCATCAGTGCTGGCAGCACCGAGATCAGCGCAAACTGATGGCCAAATTTCAAGTTCTGAACAAATGTGTTCATACGGTAAGGCGTTGGGGCTGTGTCCATTGGGGTGAGGTGGCTGCGTGCTCGGTCCGCAGAGGTAGTTTGAACACCGTCAGGGCACTGGTCAGATGCCGCGTTTGCTCTGCCAGATTGCCGGCAGCAGCGGCAGACTCCTCAACCAGTGCGGCATTTTGCTGGGTGATGGTGTCGAGGTAACGCACGGCCTGGTTGACCTCGGCAATGCCCATACTTTGACCGTTGCTGGCCGAGGAAATGTCGCTCAGGGTGGCCGCCACCAAATTGACGGATTCGATGGCCTCCAGCATGGCACTGCCGGCCATGCTGGTCAGCAGCGTGCCCTTATCCACATTGGCAAGTGACTCGCCGATGAGCAGCTTGATCTCCTTGGCCGCTGCGGCGCTGCGCCCGGCCAGATTGCGCACCTCGGCGGCCACCACGGCAAAGCCGCGCCCCTGCTCGCCCGCGCGTGCCGCTTCCACCGCCGCGTTGAGTGCCAGAATGTTGGTCTGAAAGGCGATGCCATCAATCAGGCCAATGATGTCGGCGATCTTGTGCGACGAGTCCTGAATGGCCTGCATGGTGCAGGCCATGTCGGTGACAGCATGGCCGCTTTGGGCTGCCAGGCTTGAGGCGGTGTTGGCCATTTGGTTGGCGGACCGGGCAATGCCTGCACTCTCGTGCACCGTGGCGGTGAGTGCATCCATGCTGGCGGCGGCTTGCTCAAGGCTGGCGGCCTGTGATTCGGTGCGATTGGACAGGTCAAGATTACCGGCCGCAATTTCGTGGGTGGTCTGGCTGATGACATCAAAGTTGCTGCGCAAATCGCCAATGATGCCGCGCAGGTTGATAACCGACTGGCGAAAGGCGTTTTGCAGCTGCCCCACGTCACCCTGGCCGGCGGGTGCCATGGCTTGGGTCAGGTCGCCGCCGGCCATGATGCGGGCGCTTTGGGTGGCCTGACCCAGCGGCAAAAATACCTGGCGGTGCAACATAAAGCCGGCGTAGGCTGCGGCCCATAAGCCGGTGGCGGCAATGGTCGCCAGAGCGGTGCCCCACGTGCCTTGTGCCACCCATTGGGGTGCCAAAGCCCCCGTACCCAGCAGTGCGAAAGCCAGTAAGACAAACACCAGGCTGGCACGCAATTGGCCTTGCAAAGTCCATGGATGTCGCCACTGGCTGACCACCACGCCGTGCTGGATGCACAGCTTGCGCGGGTTGCCGCCGCGTATCTCCTGGTAGGCCTGCGCAGCTTGAGCCACCTGCTTGCTGCTGGGCTTGGTGCGCACAGACATGTAGCCCACCGGTTGGCCCGCTTCATAGACCGGAGTCACATTGGCCTGCACCCAGTAATAGTCACCTGAGCGGGTGCGGTTTTTCACCATGCCGGTCCAGGGTACACCGCGCTGTACCGTAGACCACAGGTCAGCAAAGGCCTCAGCCGGCATATCAGGGTGACGCAGGATATTTTGCGGTGCGCCAATCAGCTCGCGCATGGCATAACCACTGATCTCGCTGAAATACGGGTTGGCGTAGGTGATGTTGCCGTGTAGGTCTGTGCTTGAAATGATCGAAAACTGGTCATTCAGCTCGATCTCGGTGTTGGTTACAGGCAGATTGGTGCGCATGGTTATCCTCCCTCAATTTTGTTGTCTACTTCAGGCTTGTCAGGGTGATGTATTTGACGCACGGCTGCTGGCGCGTTTGACATCGCGCTATTGCGGGTGCAGTGACATTCCCCCCCTGAACTACGGTTGTAATTTCATCGAACTGGTAAAAAAGAATCGGGGTTGATCATACGTTTGCGTTTGCTTTATAAAAATAAATTAAAGGCAAGGCTAAATCCACCTAAAGCTGGCGTCAGAACCCCAACACCGTGTACTGACCCTGACATCTTCAGGTGAATTTTATCTAAAATTTGCACTTTTTGTCAAATTTTGATGATTTAAGACAAATCAATTCAACAAAATAAGACAAAAATGCTATATTAATAGGAGCTGCTTACGCTTATTGCATAAGGGCTAGAGGCCTAAAAACCTTAAATTTTTTAACCTTCAAGCGCCCACGTCATGTGCTCGCGTACCAGCGCGCTCGGGTGGTCGGCACGCGTTTGCAGGGCGGCCATCAGCACATCAGCAGTCGTGGCATCGACAGCCGCCCGCAGCGCATTGCCCAACGCCACGGCAATGTTGCGCAGCCAGCGCTCATGGCCGATGCGCCGGATCGGGCTGCCTTCGGTGCGGCTTAAAAATTCAGCTTCAGTCCAGGCAAACAGCTCGACCAATTGGCTGCCGGCCAAGCCAGCGCGCGCATCAAAGTCTGGCAAAGTGCTGCGCTGGGCAAACTTGTTCCACGGGCAAATCAGTTGACAGTCGTCACAGCCGTAAATGCGGTTGCCCATCAGTGGGCGCAGTTCCGACGGAATCGGCCCGGCATGCTCAATGGTCAAATAAGAGATGCAGCGCCGCGCATCCAGCCGGTGCGGCGCAATGATGGCTTGCGTGGGGCAAATGTCGATACAGGCGCTACAAGTTCCGCAGTGGCCTATGACGGCTGGCGTGGGCTGCAGGGCAATATCAACAAAAATTTCACCGAGAAAAAACATCGAACCAGCCTCACGGCTGAGCAGCAGCGTGTGCTTGCCGCGCCAACCCTGGCTTGAAAAAAGAACATGGCGCCGTGATGTTTCACCAAAGCGGCGGTTGCTGCGACAACAGCGCCGCCAATTGCTACCTGCCCGGCGAGATCACCATGGGTGCGGGCGACGTGTTGCTGGGTGAAATCGGCGGAGCCAGCTTCTACATCAGCACCTCGCAATACGCCACCTGGAAACACACCCAACTCATCATCGACGTGATTGAAGGCCATGGCGGCACCTTCTCGCTGGAAGGTTCAACGGGAAAAGCATTTCACACGCGGTCGCGGGTGTTTACCGAAGCGGAGCTGGCCGAGCTAGCGATGCAGGACGCCAAGGACACTAAAGACGCTAGGGACGTCCAAAACTAAAGCGGCTAAACACAGCTTGCAAAGGCACTGGCTGCGGGTAAGGTGC